>CAZWDH010000065.1:0-25758 GCA_964632865.1 uncultured Nitrospiraceae bacterium | reverse complement strand
GCCGAGGCCGTGTTCAGCGAGCACCTCGTCGAACACGTCCGGCGCGGCGAATCCATCCCGATTTTCGGCGGAGATGGATGCCGCCCAGCTGTCGCCTACGATGAGAATTCGTTTGGTTGGCTCTTCGGCGCAAATAAGAACCACCAGACCGACGTACGTGAAAATTACGCGAAGCAGGTTTTGCATAAACGGGTGCTCCGTTTAGCCGCAAGTACTTTTACTTTTCACGTAAGGAGAAGGCCGGGCCGGCCGAGAGGGAACCGGACCGGCCACGTCGACGAGTCAAACGAGGTACCGAGTCAGCGATCAATTGTCAACCAGCGCGCTCGTCGCGCCCAGCCAACTGCTAACGTTTTCGCCGTAGGTGCCGACATCGCTATTCATCGCCGGGTATTCGGAGTTATATCGCAGGAAGCCGACATGACCATCCAAGTAGAGGACGTTGACGCCGCCGGGAATATGGTTGAAGGCTGATATTGCGGGAAAATCCTGGCCGAGAACCGATAGGGCTTCTCCGCCGTAGGAGTCCAGCATGACGGGTAGCTCGGACTGGGCGATCGCGCTGCCCGCAGGATTGTTGATGTCCGTAATGAAGAAGCGCTCAATACCTTCACGCAACCGTTCGTACTCGTTGGGAAGCGCAGAACCGTCGTCATCGGTCGTCCCGGTCACGCCATCACCGCCGATGAGGGCCGTCTTGAGCGAAGCGGTATTAAGGGTGCCCGGCATTTCGTAATTCGGACGTGCTTCAATTGCCCACGTACACCCGTATAGTTTGGCAGACGACTCTTCCGGCACCGTATAGGCGCCAGCGCCGGGGTTGAAGAACTTGTGGAGCGTCACACCCACGATGATGTCTTTCAATGTCGAGGACGTCTTGACGGCATAGGGGATGTAGTAGTAGGACGGGAGCATACTTGTCAGCGAGTCCAAACAGGTTTTTGCGTCTGGTTCCGCCGCGGCTGATTCGGACGCAAGCGCCAGACGATTGCTGAAGCCGAAATCCGCGTTGGAATCCGAGGGGCACACGGCAATGTTCATATCGGTCAAGTACTCGGGATACACCTCGACCCCGTCGATCCCCATGATGAATGCGCTTCCAAATCGCGACACCGGCGGCATGACTTCGCCGTCACTTTCATTGGAGAACATTTTGAGGACCAGTCCCCACTCCTTCAGGTTGTTCTGGCATGATGCCCGCCGTGCAGCTTCCCTGGCCCGCGCCAGCGCCGGAAGCAGGACCGCGGCCAGGATGCCGATGATCGCGATGACGACCAGCAATTCGATTAGTGTAAAGCCCTTGCGATGCATTGCTCCACCCTCCCTCGTTGATAGATGAGTTCTTTCCGGGAACCTTCCGATACGCGCCCGAGTCCGAGTATCCGATGTGGAGTAGAGCAACCATGGTGCCAATGGGCGTCTTGTGCACTAAATGATTACAATACAATGATTTGCCGGAGTGGAGTTGTTTCGGGTGGGCTTAGCGGCTTGTATCGCGCGAGACAATTCTTGACACACTTGTGTATCAATTGCGTGTCAGCGCGCGACACATACTCGTGCGCCGTTATTCTTCCATGCTGGAAAGTCGACGGTACAAGGTTGCCCGACTGATGCCGAGAATGCGGGCGGCCTTGGCTCGATTGCCGCCGGCCTTTTCGATGGCCGCCTCGATTCGGTCGTCTTCCGAAATAGTGGCGCCAAGCGTACCTGGTGTCAGCGTCGTATCGGCCGCGGCAGTGCGGGAATCAAAGCTAGCGGGCGTCGGCGCGGCGAGTTCCGGCGGCAAGTCGGATACTTGGACCGTGGCGCCCCGGCAGGAAATGGCGGCCGCCTCAACTGCGTTCTGGAGTTCCCGGACATTTCCGGGCCACCCGTAGGTCACGAACGCGGAGCGGGCCTCGGGACTGAATCCCTCGACGGCTTTGCCAGTTTTCGCAACGAACTGGCGCAGAAAACTGGAGGCGAGGAGGGGAATATCCTCGCGGCGGTTGCGCAGGGGAGGCAGCGAGATTCGCGCAACGCGGATTCGGTACAGCAAATCACTGCGAAACTGGCCGTCGGCGACGGCCTGGGTAAGATTGTGGTTGGTGGCGGATAATAGCCGGACGTCGATCCGTCGTGGCATCGATTCCCCTACCCGGACGATTTCCCGTTCCTGAACGACGCGGAGCAGCATGGTCTGGACGACGGGCGGTATGTCGCCAATTTCGTCCAGAAACAGGGTGCCGCCATCAGCGGCCTCGAAGTAGCCCACGTGATCGCTGACCGCTCCGGTGAACGCCCCTTTCTTGTGGCCGAAGAGTTGGCTCGCCAAGATGGATTCGGTGAGCCCGGCGCAATTCACCGCGATAAACGGTTTGCCGGCGCGATGGCTGGAGAAGTGAATGGCGCGAGCGACGAGTTCCTTGCCGGTGCCGGTCTCGCCTTCGATCATGACGGTTGTATCGTAGCGCGCCAACTCCGCGATTTGCTGAAAGACGGACTGCATGACGTCGCTCTTGCCAATAAGGTCGCAGAACTGGGCTTTGCCGTCGAGGAGCCTGCGCAATCCATGCAGGTCTGATACGTCATACAACACGAGAATGCGGCGTTTCGCGTCCCGAGGATCGTCGAGGACTTCGAGTTCCGTCCAGTAACGATGGCCGTCGCGCGCTTCCCAGTGCAGGGGCAGGCGGGAGCGCTGGCGCGGCGGCAGCTCCATCTGTTCCCGTATGACGCCGATCGTGTCTCCATCAACCGGAAAGGCATTCTCCCAGGGCGCGCGGAGCAGTCGCTGCCTCGGATGGCCTACGAGCTTTACGAAGGCGTGGCTGACGAAGGACAACACATCCCCGTTGGCACTCGTGATGGCGGTTCCGGTTCGGAGTTCGTCGAGAATCGAGCGGACGTCGTCGCGGCTTTGCACAATCTGTTGTCGAAGGCGGTTGGTTTCGATGGCGTAACGGATTGCCCGATCCAGGAGCGGGGCGGACAGTCCGGCCTTGGTCAGGTACTCGACGGCGCCGGCGGCCAGCATCTGTTCGTCAACCGCACGGTCATCGACGGCCGTGAGCATGATCACCGGGATCTGGACACCGCTTGTCCGAATGTGATCCAGGACCTCCACAGCGGTCCGATCGCCGAGCAGATAGTCCAGAAGGATCACATCATGTTCTTCTTCCTGCAGGACAGGTACAGCATCTGCAAAGGATGCCACCCATTTTAGCGAGTAAGAGGATCCGGGCATGCTTTCAAAGAGGTCGCGCGTGATCGCGTAGTCCGCTTTGTCGTCATCGATAAGTAATACGTTGATCGTATGCATTGATACTCTCGTACTTCGTGCGCGTGCTGTCCGCGCCCATTATATTCAACTCCGCCGCGTCGTCTGCCGAGTTGCCGGTATCATGAGCGACAGGAAGCGCGACAATGAACCGCGTTCCTCGAACGGGTGCCGCTTCGATCCGAATCGATCCCCCATGCCGTTCGGCAATCTTGCGGCATACGGCGAGCCCTACTCCGCTTCCCTCGCGGGATTCGCTGCCGTTCATTCGTTGGAACAAGGCAAAAATCCGGTCGGCGTCTTCCGGCTTGATTCCGGGGCCATCGTCCTGTACGCAGATGGCACAGTATCCGGCACGGCCTTCACGATCCGGATTTTGGCTGGGAAATATCTGAACGCGCGGCGGCGCGTCGTCGTCAGCGTATTTCAAGCCGTTGTCGATGAGATTCTGCAGCAATTGCCGCATCTGCATGGGATCGGCGTCAATGGTTGGAAGTGGTTGAATGTCGACCGAACCGCCGGTTTCCTGGATTCGTACAGCCAAATCCTCGACAGCGTCAAGGGCCACTTGCGTGAGATCCACGGGTTCAAATGGGTTCCCGTGGGTCGTTACGCGAGACACTTGAAGGATATTCGTGATCAATCGTTGCATGCGTTCCGTACACGAATCGATGAGATCGACGTACTCTTCGGCGCGGTTCTCGCGGCCATCGCCCACAATTTTGCGCAGGCTCTCCGCGAGAACGCGCACCTTACGCAGGGGTTCCTTCAAATCGTGGGATGCGATGACGGCGAAATCCTGGAGATCGCTGTTGCTAACGGCCAGTTTGCGGTTCAGTTCCTGCAAGGATTCGTTGGATTGTTCGAGGAGATTTAACAGCGAATCCCGCTCTTTCTCAAACTGAATGCGCGCGGCAATCTCTTGGGATAGATGTTCGTTGGTGCGCTGCAACTCCGCCGTGCGGCGCTTGACGAGCGCTTCGGCCTTGCGGCGCTGCCGAATCTGTGCCAAGAAGTGATCGAACACGACAGCGGTAAGGCTCAGCCCGGCCAGCAAGCCAAGCAAAGGTTGCCACGTGAACGCTTCCGCGAGATGGGCTCGCGTGGGTGTACATACGAAGAGCCAACGCCGTGTCGAAGCCAGATCAACCGGCCCCGTGTAGTGCATCCGGTCCAGGAACAGGATCTCATCTTCCTCCACGGGCACACGCGAGACGCCTTCCGCTTCCGCGGAACGGCGGTACAATGCAGACTCGCCGGAGGTGGCGAAGGCGTCAAACACGTCCAGGTTCACGCGCTCCTGGTTTAGGCGTCGCAACGCGACATCCACCACTTGTTCGATTTGAAAGACTCCCGCGACGAACCCGGTGAAGCGGCCCCGTGCGACGTCGTCGCCGGGTAGTCCCGCCTCGGTCGTATGTACGGCGGACACGACAAGTGCCGTGCTCGGTCCGAAGAGATCCTGGATCTGCGCACTGTTGGCGATGACGTACGTCTTGCCGGATTCACGGGCGAACTGAAGATATCGCGCAGCGACCGGATCGCCCGCCAAGTCGAAGCCGATGGCTTCCTCCGGGTTTCCATGCTCCCCTCGGGAAATTACCGCGGCGATGGGGTAGGACGGGTCGGCGTCGCCGCCTGTGGAAGCATCCGCCTGCCCCGCCGCCGGCACCCAGCAAAGCGTGAGTGTTTCGGCCTGCTCTTCGCCCATTGCATCCAGGTTGCGCCGGAATACTTCATCGGGTGTAACGGACGATACGGCAAGGGTGATGGCGGACCATTGGACGGCGTGGACATTGGAGTCCAGGAGTTTCTCAATGGATCGAATGTAGGTCTTGGCCTGCTCGCCGAAGATATATTGTGCGGCCTGTTGGTCGCGGACGCGCAGCACGTTGAAGAACACGACGGACGCCGCCACGCCCACCAGCAACGTCAGTACGGCTGGACCGTAGGCCCACACGCGTCCATCTCTGAGAATGGTGCGCCACCGCCGCTGGGCGGTCTGTGCTTCCGATTGCGTGTCAATCATGGGCGAAGCCTAGTCCGTTCCGGAGACCGACGCCATGACCAGGGCAAGGTCATGCCCGAAGGTTCCCGGCGGACTGTTAGTTACCGGGAACTCGCTGAAGAGTTTGACGAATCGCACGTGTCCATCCAAATACAGGACGTTCGATCCCCCCGGAATATGATTGAAGCGAGCCGTTCCCCCGAGGAGCGGCGCGTTTGCCGCCCACGTGTCCAGCACGACCGGTACGGATGATTCGCTGACGGCGTGGGACGCCGGGGAATTAATATCCGTGATCGCCAGTCGCTCGATGCCGCGTCGCAACCGGAAATATCCTTTCGGCATGGGCTCGCCGTTATCGTCCAGCTGACCGTACCCGGCTTGGTAAAGAGGATCGTGTGGAATGTCCTTCTGGCCCAACGATCCGTACGAAACGAATACCTTTCGGGGGCACCCTTGATTTTGCATTTCGGCCGCAAGGACGAACTCGGCGTTTCCGCGGTCGCTTTCATCGATCGCGATGAGGATACGGCTGCGAATGATGTCCTTGATTTGAGAAGAGGTTAACGTCATGTACGAGAGATAGGTATACGACACACCCAATGAAAGCAGCGCGTCAACGCACAGATCCGTAGCACCGGCGTCGATGGCGTCCTGGATATAAGTGCCCAGATTCAGATCCAGACTGCCGACGAACTCCCGCGCGCGCGAGTCAGACGGGCACAGCGTGATGTTCACGTCCGTCATATAGTCGGGAAACAGGAGTGCGCCGCGAATCCAGGAGAGGGTCGGTGTCCCGTTGAGATGCCATTTCTGCGTCGCCGGATAAAGGCTCCCTGGATCTTCGGCGGTATACATTTCCAGGACCAGGCCGAGTTGGCGCAGGTTGCTCTGGCAGTGTGCCCGCCGCGCGGCCTCCCGCGATCGGGCAAGCGATGGAAGCAGGAGGCCTGCAAGTATCGCAATGATTGCGATTACCGCGATAAGCTCGATTAGCGTCAGCCCGTCATTGCGTTCCGAGAGTGTACTCGCGGGAAGGCGTACCCGAGAGTATACCGAACGGCCGACCAGCCATCTCTTTCTTATTTCTGTCGTCTTTTGCCAACCCATGCAACAAACCGTAGTCCCGCCGCCTTCCGAGAACATCATTATACAGCATACCCGACATGCGAAATGAATCGTTCCTGAACCAGCAACGCGGTCCGCTGGGTTCACTTCTGACTGCCGGACTTCCCATGGGGTCTTGCTGGAACTTCGCGGAGTAGCCCGGATAAAATCTGTCCGCTGTCCAAACCTACGGAAGGAGATGGAACATGAAGCATGTGAAGGCCGTCACGAAGTCCCAAATGCCGGCGAAGGCAGTCTTTTCGTCGAACCCCATCAAAGCATATCTCATGATGAAGAAGGGGTCCGCCGACTGAAGCGCCGTTCGACAGCGGGGAAATCCGTTGCACGGGAAGTTCAACCCTGTCTCCACCAGAGAGATACCGGTAGGAACGAGCGTTGCACGGAATTCGTCCCAACGATAGTTTCCGGTTTGAATGGACGCTGCCGCCCGATTTCTGATAGCGTCTATTTTTCTTCAAGGCATTTTCCATTGCAGCCTACGGCGAATCCGAAGGAGGATTACGATGAACCATGACGGATCGACACTGTCGCGCCGAACCTTGTTGCAGGGTGCAGTCCTGTCTGGAGGCACGTGTGCCCTGGGGCCGGTCATGAACACCGCTGCCGCACAAGAAAACGCGGCTCCCGCGCTGAACATGGGAGACGTGATCCTGTTTCAAGGCGATTCCATCACCGATGCAGGACGTAACAAGGACGCCTCCGACGCGAATAATGTGGGCGCCCTTGGCAATGGATATGCACAGATGATCGCCTCGCGTTTGCTCGGAGTGCATTCGAGTCTGAAATTGCAGTGCTACAACCGCGGAATCAGCGGCAACAAAGTCCCCGATCTCGACGCGCGCTGGCAGACCGACACGCTCGATTTGAAGCCGAGTATTTTGAGTATTTTGATCGGCGTGAACGACATCTGGCACAAGCTGAGCGGCAAGTACGACGGTACCGTCGCGGACTACGAAGAAGGATTCGCGCAACTGCTGGCGAAGACAGTCCCGGCCTTGCCGGGTATGAAGCTGGTCATTTGCGAGCCTTTCGTGCTCCGGTGCGGCGCGGTGACGGACGAGTGGTTTCCAGAGTTCGACGAGCGGCGCTCCGCGGCGCGCCGCGTTGCCGATCTCGCGGGGGCGACCTGGGTGCCGTTCCAAAGCATGTTTGATGACGCCGTGAGTGATGAGACGCCGCCGGAGTACTGGGCGGGCGATGGCGTCCATCCAACCATGGCGGGTCATGCCCTGATGGCGAAGACGTGGTTGGAGGTTACCGGGCTGGGTTAGCCGTCAGATCAGCATCGCGGTAAGGAGGCAACCATGAGCACTCCGAACGACGCGAAGTACACGGACCATGCCACCTACAAGAAATGGAGCCGGCGTATTGTTTTCGGTGCGATCCTCGTGTTCCTCCCCGTATTTGGAATTGCCGTGTGGTCGCTCTGGAACGGGCTGCAACTCCTGGCAAACGGAGGCGGCACGACAGAGGAAGTCGGCGAATCGTTGGCCGGCGGAATCGTCGGCATCATCCTCGCGATTGGAATCCCTTGCGGACTACACGTAGCGGCTGCCAAGACCTGGCCCTACGTTCAGGGCAGACAGCGGTACCCCGACCAACCCTGGATGTGGCGGACTGACTGGGCCGAAGGGAGAATACCCTACTCCCGCGTTTGGCACATGGCGGGATTCTGGATCGGATGGTGTGCCTTTTCCGTCGTCGTGTTTGTGGTCGCGTGGCAGTTTACGGATGCTATCTCGGACACGGGGTTTTCGCCGGAGTGGGCCTATGGCGTCGTCGCCCTCGCGTCGATTGCGACGTTCGCGTTGGCGGTGGTTGAGACGCAACGTTGGCGCAAGTTCGGTACGTCGTATTGTCATCTTGTTCAAAACCCAGGCGTGTTGGGTGGATGGTTGCGTACGCGGATCGAAATTCCCGTTGCCATGAAACCGGGTGATGCTGTACGGGTGATTTTAAAACTGGTGTTTCGAAGTTCACGAGACAGTAGTTCGAATCGCCGCGAGATCGTCGTCTGGCAACTCGACCGAACGGTCCCGTTTGATTCCGTGGACGTGCAGGACAATCAGCGCACGTTCGTTCCGGCAGAGTTCTTCATTCCCAAGCAGATTGGCGTGGAGACGAGCCCGGGCGCTTGGGGCTCGCACCGCTGGCGTCTGGAAGCGAATGCCCAGTTGATGGGACTCGACTACGCTGCCGAGTTTGTCGTGCCTGTGTTCGAAACCAAGAATAGCCGGGACGAGGTTCCGCCGGAAGCCGTCGAAACTTTTGGCGAGGCCGTGGACATGGCGAAGAAGTTTCGCGCGCCCGATCACATCCGGGTTACGCCCGTTGAATCGGGTATCGAGATCCGGACGGTTCCAATGCAAACCTCGAAGTATCTGCTGTTGACGTTTATTCTCGCCGCTGCGGGCACGGGTGCTGTGGTATTGCTCGGGTGGCCCGATCTGGGCGCGCCGTTCAAGGTGGTGGGACTGCTGCTAATCGCCCCGATTTTCGTTATTCTGGCGGTCATGCTCTTCTGTCGGCGTGTTCTCACGCTGACTCCGAATGCCGTTGTACGCGACACTAACTTTCTGGGCATTCGCCGGAAGAAGGCCGTGCCCATCCAGGACGTGCGGGAAATCTGGGTCGAAGCCACGCAGGGCTCCAAAGGAGGCGAAACCTACCGCGTGGACATCAAGACGAAGGACAGCCCGCCGACGCCAGGATCATCGCCGCCGGACAAGGTGCGCGTTCATTGGAAGATCAATATTAGCGGGATCACCGTGGCGGATTCCATATCGGACAAGAACCAGGCCTTGTGGCTCAAACAACTCGTTGAGAGCTATCTGTTTCCTGAACCCCGCAGGACGCCGGCTGCACCGAGGGCATGAAGCCGTTCAAACCACCCACGGTGCGCGTAGTGAACTGCGAAGCATCCGCTCGGCTGCAAGATCGTCCAGGATTCGTTCGTTGACGGGGTCCCAGTAGATCTTGCGGCGCAGCTTCATGGCGATATTGCCGAGATGAGCCACCGAGATGGAACGATGCGCGATCTCCACAGGCGCGGCGGTGCGTTGGCGTGTGCGAACGCAGTCGATGAAGTTGTGGTAGTGTTCGCTGCTTGCGTATAGGCGCGTTTCGTTGGGCCCGATGGGGTCCTGCTTTATCGTTGGATTTGAAGCGCCGCCCTCGAGATCGATCCAGCCGTCTGTCCCCTCGAACCGCACGCCGGTCGGAAACGCGCTGGATACGATCATGGTGTAGCCTTCCGCATACGTGCATCGGAATTCGAATTCGGTAGCGGTGTTGTTGAGCCAATCGTCGGGGTACACCGCCTCCCCTTCCACTTCCACGGGTCCACTCAGTTCCGTATCCATGCCCCAGTGGGCCATGTCGATCATGTGGGCGCCCCAATCGGTGACTTGTCCGCCGGAGTAATCGTAATTCCAGCGAAACGTAAAGTGGCAGCGACGCAGCGTGTACGGCGCCCACGGCGCGGGGCCGAGCCAGCGGTCGTAATCCAGATTGGGGGGAGGTTCAACGATGGGATTGTCGGGCTCTGCGAGCGGATGTCCACCGGGCAGTCCAACTTTGATCGTATGGAGTTTGCCGATTCGGCCATTGCGAACGAGTTCGCAGGAGTACCGGCAACGATCGCTGGAGCGCCTCTGGCTGCCTGTCTGAAACACGCGTCCGTACCGATGAACCGCGTCGACCATAGCCTTGCCCTGCGCGATATCCAGCGAGAGCGGTTTTTGACAGTAGATGTCCTTCCCTGCTTTCGCGGCCGCGACTACCATGACCCCGTGCCAATGATCGGGAGTGGCGATAGACACGGCGTCGATATCGTCCCGCGCAAGGAGATCGCAGTAATCGACATACTCATCCACGCCATTCCAAGTGCCGCTGGCCGTGTTTGCGCCGTAGTGGTCTTTCAATGCCTGAACGGCTTGTGCACGCCCGCGGAACCACCCGCGTTCGTAGTTCTCGCTGCCCGAGTCGACATCACACACGGCCACCATCTGCACGCCGGGCACCTGAACCAGGTTGCGCATGTCGCGGTCGCCTTGCCCGCCCACGCCGATTACGCCCATCGCGATGCGTTCGCTCGGGGCAACGGCGCCGCCTCGGCCCAGGGCGGATGCTGGAACAATCATGGGCGCGGCCGCCGCGCAGGCGGTCGCCAGAAATCCACGCCGCGTCACGTGATTGGTATTACGGTCTTTCACGCAATGGCTCCCGTTTGAAGAATGTGCTGGCCATTCTGCACGGGCGCCATCGCGGAGTAAAGCATAGGCACTTTCGCACTCCGAGAGCGCGTCATTCCGTCACAGAAATCTCTGCCGCATCTACGGCGGCGATGGCAGTCATGTTAATGACGTCCACTTCATTGAAACCGCCGTACTGAAGTAGATGGACCGGCTTCCGCATGCCAAGCAGGATCGGACCGATCGCTTCCGCGCCCCCAAGCCGTTGGACGAGTTTGTATGCCACATTGCCGGCTTCGAGGGTCGGGAAGATGAGAACGTTCGCCCCGCCATCCTTTAAGCGGCTAAAGGGGAAATGCTCTTCCAGGATCGACGGAGTGACCGCGGTATCGGCCTGCATCTCGCCGTCCGCGACGATGTCCGGTTCGCGATGGCGCAGAATCTCCACGGCCTTACGAACCTTTTCCGATTCCGCGTACCGGGCACTTCCGAAGTTGCTGAAACTGACCAGCGCAACGCGGGGCTCCATATCGAATCGACGTACGCCGTTCGCGCAGAGGATGGCGATCTCCGCGAGATCCTCAGCGCTGGGATTGATGTTCACCGTCGCGTCCGCAAAGAAATACACTTTGTCCTTCAGCACCATCATGTACATGCCCGCCACGCGTTGCACCCCGGGCCGCGCGCCGATGACTTCCAGCGCCGGCCGGATCGTGTCGGGATAACTCGCCGTCAATCCGGAAACAAGGCCGTCGGCGTCGCCCATATGCACCATCATAGCGCCGAAATAGATGCGCGTCTGCGCCAGGCGTCGCGCCATCTCGATGGACACGCCTTTGCGCTGGCGCATGCGGTAGAGTTCGTGTTCGTATCGTGGCAGCCGATCGGAATCCAAAGGGTCAACGATTTCCACGCCGCTCTGGAGGTCGAGTCCCAGCTCCTCGATCATCGCGCGGATACGCGCCCGGTCTCCGAGCAGGATCGGAACGGCCATTCCTTCGTCCAGGATCGTTTCGCAGGCCTTGAGGATGGGTGCATGGTCGCCTTCGGGATAGACGATACGCTTCGGAGCGGACCTTGCCTTATTGATCATGACCCGCATGATCCGCCGCGACAATCCGAGCCGCGCTTCGAGGCGTTCGCGGTATTCATCGATATTCAGTTCGCGGCGGGCGACACCGGTTTCGATCGCAGCCTTGGCCACAGCGGCGGCTTCCCAAATGAGTACCCGCGGATCGAAAGGCTTCGGGATGATGTAGTCCCGCCCGAATTGGAGCCGCTCTTTCCGGTATGCCATCTCCACCGCGTAGGGAACCGGTTCGCGCGCAAGATTGGCGAGGGCCTTGGCAGCGGCGACTTTCATTTCGTCATTGATGGCCGTCGCGCGCACGTCTAACGCACCGCGAAAGATGAACGGAAAACCGAGCACGTTGTTAATCTGATTCGGATAATCGCTCCGTCCGGTCGCCATAATCGCGTCGGGCCGCGCGGATACAGCGTCCTCATACGTGATCTCGGGATCGGGGTTGGCCATGGCGAAGATGATCGGGTCTTCGGCCATGGTGCAAACCATGTCGGGCGTCACGAGGTTGGCACTCGATACGCCTGCAAACACGTCGGCGCTAACCAGCGCTTCCGCCAGCGTGCGGCGATCGGTCTCGACCGCGAAGAATTCCTTGTACGGGTTCATGCCTTCGGTGCGGCCCTTGTAAATGACGCCTTTGCTGTCGCAGAAGAGGATGTTCTCCTTGCGGACCCCCAGGGTGATGTAGAACTTTGCGCAGGCGATCCCCGCCGCGCCCGCGCCGCAGAAGACCACGCGCACGTCCTCGATCCGCTTGCCCACAATGTCGAGGGCGTTGAGCAGTCCCGCGCCGGAGATGATGGCGGTGCCGTGCTGGTCGTCGTGAAACACCGGGATGTTGAGCGTCTCTTTGAGGCGCTCTTCGATGTAAAAGCACTCGGGCGCCTTGATGTCTTCGAGGTTGATGCCGCCGAAGGTCGGTTCGAGCAGCGTCACCGCCTTGATGATCTCGTCGGGATCGTGGGTGTTCAGTTCGATGTCGAAGACGTCGATATCGGCGAACCGTTTGAAGAGGACCGCCTTGCCTTCCATAACCGGCTTACCCGCCATGGGGCCGATATCGCCGAGTCCGAGCACGGCGGTACCGTTGGTCACGACGGCGACGAGGTTCCCCTTGGCGGTGTAGTCGAAGACCTTGTCAGGGTTCTTCTCGATGGCGCGGCAAGGAACCGCGACCCCCGGCGTATAGGCCAACGATAAATCGCGCTGGGTCTGACACGGTTTCGTCGGCACGACCTCCAGTTTTCCGTGCCGTGCCCCAACGTGATAGTCCAACGCGTCCTGCTGCAAATCCATGGCTCCCCCTTCTTCAACGAAACGATGAATTCCAGCACTCCGACATCCCCGAAAGATCTTACCACGGAAGGGGTCGCGAAGGAGAATTGCAGATCTCGTGCTAGCGATACGAACTCGCAGTGGGTACAATGCGTGAAAACTACATGGGGGGATGCAGATGCACAAGCCTTTTATCGTGGTAACCGTTCTGGTCCTGGCCGCCGCCATCGCAACGGCGGAACCGGTATTTGTCACCGAGAACATCTTTCCGCAGCAGGGTCTCCATTGCCACAGCAGCAGCGTCGTTGAGTGCCCGAACGGCGACCTGCTCGCCTGCTGGTTCTACGGGACCGGCGAACGCACGGCGGACGACGTGGTCGTCCAGGGCGCGCGATTGCGGAAAGGCGAAACGAAATGGAGTGAGCCGTTCCTGATGGCCGATGCGCCGGGCTTGGCCGACTGCAATCCGGTGCTCTACGTGGACCGCAACGAGAAGCTCTGGCTCTTCTGGATCTCGGTGCTTGCGCGGCGATGGGAATGCGGGATGCTCAAGTATCGCACGTCGACCGACTACCTGGGCGAAGGCGCGCCCAATTGGGGTTGGCAGGATGTGATCGTGCTGAAACCGGGCGAGGCGTTCGCGGAAGAGGTCGAAACGAAACTCGAGGAGATGAACTATCCCGAAGGCACCTGGGCGGAGTACGCGCGGCCCTATCCGGAGCAACTCATCGCCGCGTCGAAAGACCCGTACAAGCGCCAGACCGGCTGGATGCCGCGCGTGCATCCGTTGACGCTGGACAGCGGCCGCATCATCCTCCCCCTCTACTCGGACGGGTTCAACCTTTCGCTCATGGCCATATCCGACGACGACGGCGCGACGTGGCACGCGAGCCGGCCCATCGTCGGTTCGGGACCACAACAACCCTCGCTGATTCGACGTAGCGACGGTTCGATCGCCGCCTACATGCGCGACACGGGCGACGCACCGGGCCGGATTCAATTGAGCGTGTCCGAAGACGACGGCGAATCGTGGTCGATCCCTGTCGACCTCGAGATCCCCAATCCGGATTCGAGCGTCGAGATTATCCCGTTGAAAAGCGGGAAATGGCTGCTCGTCTGCAACGATACCGAAGACAGCCGAGCCCAACTCACCGCCTACGTGTCCGATGACGAGGGCAAGACCTGGAAATGGCGACGCCAGATCGAACCGTCGGATGATGAGGGCGAATCGTTCGGGTATCCGTCGGTCATTCAGACGGGGGACGGGCTGATTCAATTGACATATACCTACAGGGGGCCAAAGGGGAATACGATTCGGCATACGGTCGTGGACGAAGCGTGGCTGGTGGAGTAGTAGTCGGGGATCGAATAGGACATATAGGACGAATGGGACGTATAGGACGGGTTCCGCGTAGGCGAGGCTGTCGGTAGATCTGTCGCAAGTACGCTGCGCTCGATTACGCGACGAGATATCGGTCCAGCCACTCCAGCACGATCGCGCGCATTTCCGGCAGTTCCTGATGGGGGCAGTCGAAGAGTTCGATGCGGCAATCGTCTTTCGATCCGAATTTTTCATACAGCGGCAGCAGGTAGTCGCGTACCTTCTCCACGCCGCGGGGCGGCGTCAGCTTGTCTTCGCGGCCGTTGAGACTGAGCCGGGCGCGTGGCACGATGAGTTCGTTGATGCCGGCGGTGTCGAAGCGTTTGAGGAGATCGGGCACGTAGTAGTAGATGCCGTGCCGGTGGAGGCCTTTGTCTTCGATCAGCGATTCAAAGTCGGTGAGGCAGCAGAGGTCGATGCAGAGTTTGATGCGTTCGTCGAGGGCAGACAGCCACCACGCCTTCGTCGACCCCATGGAGATGCCGAAGGCGCCGATGCGATCCGTGTCGACCTCGGGGCGCGAGCAGAGATAGTTCAGCGCCTGCCATTCGTCGAAGAGCATCATGCCGAAGAGAACCTGCCCCTTCCACAGCATCTCTTTGAAGGTATCCTCCTCCCCACGCCTTCCTTCTTCAGGATACGGCGCGCGTTCGCCGAAGCACCAACTGTCGATCGCCAGCGCGACAATGCCCTTCTCCGCATACACCGGCGCGTAGGCCTGCATCGCGCGGGTGCCTTGAAGCAGTTCCATCTTGCCCACGTTGTAGTCACCGCCGTGCCAATGGATGTAGAGCATACCGGGCGCCGGAGTCTTGATGGTGTCCGGGATGAGCATGAGCGCGGGCACGGGCTGGATGCCGTTGAGGTCCAATTCCAGATGCTCCAGCGTGTAGCCCTCATGCTGCTCGCGTTGCTTCACGGTCGCTACCGGATCCCGCCGCTCCGGCAGATCGCCCAACAGGCCCCAGAGTTCTTTGCGACGCGCCTCTTGAAACCGGTCAAATTCCTGATTGATGTCGGCCATGGGCGCTCCATTGGCCGCGAACGCGGCCCCCGTCAATACTGCGCTTGTCTTCAAGAAATCCCGTCGTAACATGGGCCCGCCGTCCCTAATCCGTTTCGAACGAAGTGGCTGTGAGTCTCTGAACAATGTGCACGATCGCGCTCACAAGATACCCGACGACGAAGCTAACGACAAAGCCGATGGCGCCGTGCAGGAAGAAATGAATATGGGTTTGGCGCGCGACGAGCAGAACGACGATCGTACTGACGGTCGCACCCACCAGCGCGCCGATGCCGTTGCCGCGTTTCGTAAACACGCCGAGCGCCATGATGCCGGCGAGGCCGCCGCCAACGAGTCCGAGTATCTGGAGCCACTGATCAAAAAGCGATGGCGCGTTGAGTTGGGCGATCAACACGGCCAGTCCCGTGCCCAGGGCACCGAAGAAGAGGGTCAAGCCGCGGGCGACACGTAAACCGTGGGCATCGGTTATCCCGGGACGAATCCGGCGATAGTAGTCGTTGACAAGTACCGCGGCCATGCTGTTGATGCTGCTGTCCAGCGACGACATGGCCGCCGCGAACACGCCCGCAATCAGAAGCCCTGACAAGCCTTGAGGAAATTGCTCGGCCACAAAGAGCGGCACGATGGCGTCGGTCTTGAGACGCGGATCAAGCAGCTCGGGATGGGCGCTGTAGAAGACCCACAGCGCAGTGCCGATTCCGAAGAAGAGAATGGAGATGGGAATGGTCAGCAGCGCGTTGGTCCACACCGCCTTCGCCGCATCCTTCTCCGTCTTCGTGCTCAGGTACCGTTGCACAACGGTCTGGTCGGCGGTGCTGGGATAAGCCATGCCGAAGGCATTGCCAACAACGCAGACCCAGACAGCGGTGGTCGTCGCGTCCCAGGTCCAATTGAAGGTGTGGAACTTGCCCGACTCCCATCCGGCGGCGACGATCCCGGTGATTCCGCCGTCCACGTCCCACGCGACAACGCCTACTACGGCGATCGCACCCGCGACGAGCACGATAGATTGAAGGACATCGGTCCAGATGACGGCCTCGATGCCGCCCATCACCGTATAGATGGAGGTCAACACCCCCATGACGAGAATGCAGGCGTAGATGTTCAGGCCCGTCGCCGCCGACAGGGCGATGGCGGGAAGGAAGAGCACGATGGCGAGCCGTCCAATCTGGAAACAGAGAAAGACGAGGCTGCCGTAGATGCGGATGGCGAAGTTGAACCGCGTTTCCAGGTATTCGTAGGCCGTGGTGATCGGGGCTTCCCGAAACCGGGGCAAGTAGTACCGCACGACGAATGGCGCAATAATCAGGATGCCGAAGTTGCTGAGGATGAACACCCAGTCCGTCGCGAAGGCCTTTGCTGGTATGGCGAGATAGGTAATCGCGCTGAGCGACGTGCCGAAAATGCTGAGACCCACAGCCCACCAGGGAATGCGCCGACCTCCGAGGAAGAAGATTTCCGTGGATCGTTCGCGGCGCGAGAAATAGACGCCGACACCGACGAGCACGCCGAAGTACAGGAACAGCGCCCCATAATCCACGACGGTGAACGCGCCCGAACGCTTGCGAGGCGCCGCGGCAAGAACCTGCGTCCCCTCTGAGGTTGTGCCCAAGAGGATGGGGCCGCCGTTGCGCAGTATCGCGCGCCGGCTACCGCCTGTATATGGGAGCGCATCGTAGTTCGTCCAGGTACCCGTAATCGTGTGATAGGCGGCAACGTCTGAACCGAGAAAGAGAATGTGGGCCTGCCCATAGGGCACTGCGGGACCCAAAGGAGTATCCCCGGCAGGAACGGGTGCGATGGGGGCCCATCCCTCCGAAGGACTGAACCGGTACGCCGCCGTAAGCGGGGCATTCGAAGTATCGATGCCTCCACAGACATAGAGATTCCCGTCCATGGCCGCGACAGATACGCTGTGCCGGGGCGGTCCCGGCATCGGTTCAAGCGCTTCCCACTCCGCGCCGGGTGTGGAAAGGTCCAGTGCCAGCAGGGAATTACGAGGGAGTCCGTCGGTGCCGGTTCCTCCCGCGACGTATACCGTATCGCCCAAGAGCGCGGCGCCGGTCCGCGACAGCGGCGCCGGGAGACTCGGAAGCGGGCCAATAGAGGCGGAATTGCCGTCCCACTCAAGGCGCCACACCACGTCAACGGGCACCTGCGCCTCACCGCCAATGCCGATCATCCTTCGACCCGTGGAGACGGAAGAGCCGCCACCGACGGCAACCGGGAGTGTCGCGACAGCAACCCATTCCGGTGAATCCGAATCAAGTACGTACGCGCGCCGTTCGGGCAGTCCGGTGGAAGGATTGGAGCCGCCTGCGACGAGAATGGAGCCGCCGACAACTCCCAGGAACGGCTCAACCAGCGGGTTCGGTAGTGGAGGCAGCGGCGTCCAGTTGAAGAGTTGCTGCGCATCCTCGCCATGGCAAGGGAGTGAGCATGTTACGAAAAGGAGTAGAGCGGAAAGGTGCCGTGCCGACTTGCTCAAACGTTCTCCCCGCCGTTGGACTTACAAAGTGAAAAGTGTCCGGCTTCTGGCTTCGTAGCATAGCGGCGCATCTTAACGATTTGCAACGCCAGAATTCCGGCAATTCCAGTTGATTTCCGCTGGTTACGCGCCGCATACTGCTATGAAGAACCCAGGACTTCAAACGGAGACGGGCCTGCCTGGCCCGGTGATAAGAATATATGAACCTTCTGACAGGCTCGCAACGGGAATTCCTCCGGAGCAAGGCGCATCACCTTAAACCGTTGGTATTCATTGGGCGTCAAGGGGTTACGGAATCCGTACTCGCGGCCGTGGAAGAAAACCTCTTGGCGCATGAGTTAATTAAAGTAAAGTATAATGATCTCAAGGATCAGAAACGGCCCCTTTCAGAAGAGATCGCCGGCAAGACCGGAAGCGAGCTGGTCGGCATGGTCGGCAACATCGTGACGTTTTACCGACAGCACCCGGAACCGGAGAAACGGCGCATTGAGTTCCCAACCTGAACCGGCCGCGACCGGAAACCATTGCGTTTCGGGGTCTGGAAATGTAGAATAGAAATAGAGTTGCATCGTATGGAGAACGTTTAATGATGACATCGAAACGCCTGATATCCATCGTGCTCCTGTGCTTTGTCGCGGTGTGCCTGATCTCAATTTTTGCTGAACCGGCATTTGCTCAGCGTGGCGACCAGAATTTGTCCGAAAAAAAAGGTATCGAAGGATTGTTCGCCGGTAAAGGCGCCGCGGACGACGATCCCCGCAATCCAACGCCGATCCAGAAATGGGCCGGGTGGGGTTCCATTCTCGTTATGATCATCGTAGTCAAATACCTCTGACGGCCCAATCGAAACCCCGATTGCGTGCGACATGGGATTAGGAAACCTCGCACCCGTGTGAGGGCGCGGATGCCGCGTGGAAAGCTCAGGTGGACAACTCCATCCTCTTAGTAGACGACGAGCCGGGCATCTTGGAGGTTATGCGCAATCACTTGGCTGACCAAGGATATGCGTGTACTGCGGAAACGTCTCCCGTACGCTCGCTTGAGCTTATTCGTACCCAGCACTTCGCCCTGCTCATCACCGACATGCGAATGCCGGAAGTCAACGGCATGGAACTCGTCCGCGAGGCCAAGCGTCAGGACCCCGATATCGCTATCGTGGTCGTCACCGCCATCCAGGAAGTCGCCAGCGCCATCGACGCCATGCGGGCCGGCGCGGACGACTACGTCGTCAAACCATTTCACCTGAGCGAGATCGGCACCGCGGCGGCACGCGCCCTGGCGAAGCGCGAGCAAATCTTGGAGGGGCGCCACTACCGGGAAGATCTCGAGCATCGGGTCCATCAGGCCGCGGAGGACCTGGAGCGGCTGAATACGGAGTTGCGCAGCACCAAGCAGTACCTCGAAGGCCTCATTCAAAGCACGATAGACGCGATTATCACGACCGATACTGCCGATAGCATCGAGTTCATCAACGACGGCGCCCTCCACGTCCTCGGTTACAAGAAAGACGAACTGATGGGGATGTCGGTCGCCGGAATTTACGCGGGCGGCGCAGAAGAAATCGCCTACATCCGGCGCAAGCTCCAGGAAAACAACACCCTCAAAGACTACGAGACCGAGTTGAAACGCAAATCCGGTGAGACCGTGCCGGTCAACGCGTCGATCTCGCCGGTCTTCGACGCCGACGGCGGCGTCCGCTCGATTCTGGCCGTATGCAAAGACATCACCCGCCAGAAACAACTCGAACGGGATCTCAAAGAGTTGTCCGTGAAGGACAGCCTGACCGGGCTGTACAACCAGCGTAGTTTCTATGACCGGCTCGCGGAGGAAATCGAGCGTTCGCAGCGGCAGCGCCATCCGCTTTCCATGCTGCTGTTCGATATCGACAAGTTCAAGCAATACAACGACGGCAAGGGCCACCTCGAAGGCGATCGCGTATTGCAGACTGCGGGGCAGGTGGTAATGCAAAGCACCCGCGAGCACGTGGACCTGGGCTTCCGCTACGGCGGGGACGAGTTTACCGTGCTCTTGCCGGAGGCCGATACGAGCCAGGCCCGGGTCATTGCCGAACGTATTCGCGCAGGGTTCCGCGAGCGCGGCTTTGACGATCTGACCCTGAGCGTGGGCCTTATGACCTACCAGGCCGGCTTGAGCTTGAAGTCCTTTATTCACCTTACAGACGCCGCAATGTACGAAGCAAAACGGGCGGGCGGCAACCAGACTTGCGTGCACGCTCCAGAAACACAGCCAGCAAACGCAGTAGAGGAAAGTCAGCACACATGAAGTTCGGAAAAATGGGGACTGTTACCATTTTCCTTCTCCGTGTCTGGGCAACTTGCTCAGCGGTCAGTAGGAAAATGGTGACTGTCCCTATTCTTCCGTCCCCGTTTTGCCACTTCGCTCGGCGCGAGGACGTGGTCACTCAGTTAGGAGTTTGTTAAATGAAGTTTGGGATTTGCAGTGAAATCTTCAAGGAATGGGAAGACATCGGGCGCACCATCGACTACGTCAAGAAGACGGGATACGACGGCCTGGAAATCGCGCCGTTTACCTTGTCGAAATATGTGACGGATATCTCGGATCAGACGCGTAAGGAGATTGTGGAACGCGCCGCCCAGGCGGATTTGGACATTCTCGGGATTCACTGGGTGCTGGTGGGGCCGGACGGCATGCACCTCACCCATCCCGACAAAGAAGTCCGCGACCGAACCGCCCAATACCTAATCGACCTCGCCCACTTCTGCGGCGACGTCGGCGGCAAAGTCATCATCTTCGGCTCGCCGAAACAGCGCAACATCATGGAAGGCGTCACGTACCAGCAGGCATTTGATAACGCCGTGGGGGTATTCGAGAAAGCGCTACCCACCTGCCAAGAACGCGGCGTTACCATCTGCATGGAGCCATTGGCCGCCTCCGAAACCAACTTCTGCAAATCCGCCGCCGAGACCGTGACTCTCATCGAGCGCATCGCCCACCCCAACTTCCGGTTACTGCTCGACACCAAGGCCATGACCGACGAAGAAGAAGGGCGCCCCGCCACCATCCGCAAACATGCCCAACACCTCGCCCACTACCACGCCAACGACGCCAACCTCGAAGGCCCCGGCTTCGGCGACGTCGAGTTCGGCCCCATCTTCGAAGCCCTCAAAGACATCAACTACGAAGGCTACGTCTCCGTTGAAGTCTTCATCTTCGACCGCGGCCCCGAAACCATCGCCGAGAAAAGCCTGAAGTACATGAAGCAGTTTATTTGAGAGGTTTGGTCCTCGCGGGTCGTATGGTCGTGATAAACCATACGGACGACTCTCCAACTCGGATCGCGCGTGGCCCGGGGGCACGAGATGCCGATTGGCTTGCCAGGAAACTCCTGAACGCGGAAACGTCAGCTCTTTGTGATCTGCGGCTTCAGCACGGCGGTGTCGGTGCCTTGGTAGGCTTCGATGAGGCGTTGGAACATGGCTTCGTTTTCGTAGGTGCCGACGATGGCGCCGCCGGATCCCGCGAACTTGGCGCTCGCGCCGACGGAGCGGGCGCGTTCGACGAGGTCGATGTTGTCGTCGGAGAGGCGGTAGAGGGATCGGCGCAGATCGAAGTTTTTGTCGAGGATCGGGCCAATCTCGGAACCCTTGCCCGCGAGGAGCAGGTCGCGGACTTGCTGGGCGTAGGACGCGAACTCTTTCATGGCGTCGACCACGACGGGGTCTCCGTTGTGCCAGCGCTCGCGAATGTTGTTGTGGAACACTTCCGAGCCTTCGGCCAATCCGGTCCGGTACGCGATGTAGAGATTGGGCAACAGGTCGGGATCGAGTTCCTCGTAGCGTCCGTGGCCGTGCTCCTTCATGAAGGCTTCCTCGAAATCCATGAACACGCAATCCTCGTAGACCTGGATGACGCGGTCCTGCAGTCCGGCGGCAATACCCAGTTCCGCCTCGACGCTGAGAATGACGTTGGGCTGGATTTCCTTCGGGATCTCGACCTCGTAGTACTCCATCAGGCAGCGAAGCGTCGCCGTGACGAGGGCGCTGGACCCAGCCATTCCCACGTGCCGCGGGATGGTGGTCCGGTAGCGGATCAGGAAGTTCTTGTTCGCCAGATCGATCCCTTCGGCGTCGCAGTAATCGGAAAATTTCCGAATGGCGGCCTTCACGAGCCGGATCGCGCCGTAGTAGCCGTAGACCTGCACGTCCTGGACGAGGTCGCGCATGGAGGCGTAGGTGGACCGGTCCCGCATACTGGGGACGATCTCGACTTCGGGGTGCTCGTAGAGGCTCACCTTCGCGGCGAAGTTGCGGATGGTAAAGCTGATGGTCTTGCCGAAATAGCCGTCGGACGGATTGCCGATAAGCCCGGCTCGGGCGTAAGCAGTTGCTTCACACGCCATTACACGTCTCCCACACCCGGAAATATAAACTGATCGACCAAGGATAGGCGTGGGAAACGATAAGATCAAGTAACCAATCCATGAGGTGTTCTCGTTTTTGCCAAATCCGAAATTCGAAGCACGAAATCCGAAACAATTTCTAAAGACCAAAATTCGAAAGGGGTGTTCTGCCAATGGCTTGGGCGTTACCCTGTGACTTGGGTGTCCTCGCCCATGGGTTTCGCGAGAGTGCTCTGGTGCTCTCTCACAGAAGAACTTGGGCGGGGACGCCCAAGCCACAGGGTGTGCACGGAAAGTCATGCCAATACGTAGGAGGAGCTTTTCCTGATTGGCCACGTTGGTCCGCGGACAATTGGGTATTAAGGAGTTGTGATTTGCCGATTGATTGTCCAATCGGGAAGCTGGTACCATTGTTAAAGAACGGGAATATTCCTGGATCTTCTGGGGGAACCGGGAACGCGAGCGTTCCGGATTTCCCTTCCGTATAAACTGATACGAAAGAAGTGTGTTGAGTAAATCAACTGCTGAATCTCCCCCACGCTCTCCCGAGTTTGAGAAGCTGGTGTTGGAGCACATGGATATGCTGTATGCGGTCGCGTTGCGGCACACGCGCAATACGGCCGACGCCTACGATCTGACTCAGAACACCGTCTTGAAGGCATTGCGATTCCACGACAAGTTCGAAAAAGGAACGTATATCAAGGCGTGGCTGCTGACGATCCTGCGCAACACGTTTATTAACGAGTACCGCCGGAAGGCGCGCCGGCCCACCTTCGTCGAACTCACCGGCGCGGAGCCCGCAGAAGACAATTCGCTCGATCCGAACCTGAACTACGAGCCGCCCGAGCGAACCCCCAACGAACTGTTGGAGTTGCTGGACGACGAAGTAAAGCTCGCGGTGGAGTCGTTGCCGGAGGACTTCCGGCAGGCGGTCATCATGGCCGATCTCGAAGACCTCTCGTACAAGGAGATCGCGGAGAAAATGGGATGCCCCTTGGGCACCGTCATGTCGCGCCTGTACCGGGGCCGTAAACTGCTCCGTGAACGCTTGTACGACTATGCGAAGAGCAAACGGCTCGTCTCCGACGAATCGGAGGATTCGGGAAACGGGAGAAAAGCTCCCTAAAGGGAGTCTGATTCCGACAACTCTTTCCTTATTCGGGAGTGTACGTTACGTGCGCTCCCGCACGTACTTCAGGAAAACTACGCCAGCGTATCCCATCCTTAGCTGCCCTTCAGACGCCGCTGAAAACCATTACTTCCTGAAGAGTTTCTGAACGGCATCCAGCAATTCTGCTGATGCGATGACGATGACGGAATCGCCCGATTGCACGACGGAGTCCCCTTTCGGCACCACCACTTTCTCGCCGCGCAGAATGCTGGCAACCAGTGCGCCACGGGGTAGCCGTACGTCCTTGAGCGCTTTCCCGTGCAGGGCCGAATCCCCGTTGACGGTCAGTTCGACAATCTCGATGTCGCCCTCCTCAAGCACGGCGAGTGTGGAAATGTTCTGTTGGTGAACGAGGCGAAGGATTCGGTTGGCAATACTGGCACGAGGCGTGACGGCGTGGTCGATTCCGAGCTTGCGCACGAGAGGCGCGAAGTCGGGCTGATGGACCACGGCGATCGTCTGCGCTGCGCCGACCTCTTTCGCGAGCACGCCGGCCATGATGTTCTTCTCGTCGTCCCGGGTGCAGGAAACGAAGACATCCGCCCGGTCGACATGCTCTTGCTCGAGGGCCACGCGCGACGTGGCGTCGCGGCAGACGACCTTGGCCTTCTTGAGCTTGGCGGCCAGTTGGTTGCAGCGCGAGAGATTCCAGTCGATAATCTTGACCGATTGGCCCCGCTCTTCGAGGATGCGGGCGAGGTGCATGCCGATGCTGCTGCCGCCCATGATGGTAACTTTCTCGGCCTTTTCCTCGCGGCCCTTGAACAAGCTGAGCATGTGGTCGATCTGATCGCGTTCGCCGATGAAGGTGACGACGTCGCCAGGCTCGATGGTGGAATCGCCGTGGGGGATCAGGGTTTGGCCGTTTCGCGTGATCGCGCCGACCAGCGTTCCCGTCGGAAAATGAATGTCTTTGAGTGCCTTACCGCCGGAGGTCGGTGATTTCGTGACGCGCAGTTGCCGCATCTTGACGAGTCCGCGGCCAAAGTCTTCGGTAGACACGACACCGGGGCTTTCAATGTACTTGGCAATTTCCAGCGCCGTCAGGGCCTCTGGGCTGAGAATGTAGTCGATGCCCAGGACGGTTTCGTAGAGAATATTAGATTCAAAATAGACCGGTTCATCGACCCGGGCAACGACGTTCTTGGCACCGAGCCCTTTTGCGGCGGCGGCGGCAATGAGATTCACCTCGTCGCTGCCGGTAACCGATACGAAGAGATCGGCCGAGGCCACGCCGAGTTCGGTCATCAGCATGACCGAAGCCGCGCTTCCTTCGACGACACTCACGTCAAGCGCATAGTCCACCTGTTCGACCCGGTTCATGTCCGACTCGATCACGGTAACATCGTGCCCTTCCAGGCTGAGGAGGCGGGCCAGGTGAAACCCGACGCGGCCGCCGCCTGCCAGAAAGATGTTCATGGTGTATCCCCTCTCATATGACGCCGAAAACGCGCCTCTCACCGATCCGTGGATCATCTCGCAAGGGGTGCGGCTGTGTCAACCGGAGGATCCCGGGGCGCGGTTCTCGCGGCGTAGCGGAGGGCCTGCGTCTGGAAAATAAGATCGAGTCTGATGATTCCGGCATCGAAACTATGCCGGCGGCAACGGCGTTCAAGATTCGGAAAATCGGTATTGATTTCAAATTTGAGATCTCAGATAACGCGATACCGCGGCGTGACGTAGGTAGAAAGCGAACGCCCGATCTGTGAAAAGACTCCGACATTTCGGAACCACAGCCAGTGGATAGAATATATTGGCCACAAAGGAACGCAAAGAACTCAAAGGAAGAGAAGACAGAGCCCTTACGCGCTATTTACGGTCTTCTGTGGCCAATTCATGGATGAAATGGGCATTTGCAGTTGGAAATTTACGAGCTATTGCGGGAAACGAACGAGAGCCCGAAGGGACTCTCCAATACGCAGGACTCCTCAGCCGAGTTCGGGCCGCGGTCGAGGGCGAACCCGTGCTAAACTGGAAGGGCACACGGCTGCGCGTTTCGATACTTGTGAAGGCGAATCAATGGCAATCAAATACGTTCGGAAGGACTTTCGCGAGCACGCCAAGGGCTCGCACCGCGACCTGCCGCCCGTGCAGCGCCCCATGTTACCTTTTCCGAAGACTCGCTGGAAACGCGTCCAGATCTTCTCCCTGTTGATCCTGATTTGTCTCCTGCTCATCCTGGACGGCCTGCAACGGCGGCGCGAAGCGATACAGAACGAGGTGACCGTGACCGAAGGGATTGTCGTGGGCAAGTCCGAGGCGGATGGCGACGCAGACGACGGCGTCTACACCGTGGATTTGGAACTGCCTTTGGAAGGCGAGGAATCTGCCAGCGTCGAGGCGGTCTGCGGCGAAGAGTTGTGGCGATT
>CAZWDH010000064.1:0-25893 GCA_964632865.1 uncultured Nitrospiraceae bacterium | reverse complement strand
GGATATCGTTCATGTAAACGATTGGGGACTTTCTTATGTCTTCGCTTTCATGGAACTGGCCGGGCTCACTGCGGGTAAGGTCATTACGATTCACAACATTGGTTACCAGGGCAATATGGCCAGATCGCGCGTACCGGGAACGGAAATGGAGCGGATACTAGACTCATCAACACTCGAACCGCTCTACCACGATCCTCGCCCGGAGTGGCACAGCGTCAACGCGCTACGCTTGGGACTGGAGTTGTGCGATTGCGCCCATACCGTGAGTCCCCAGTACGCAAAGGAAATGTTGGAGCCGGAGGACAAGAAACGGTACTTCGAGGGGGGCAAGGGACTCGAGGAAGTGACCAGCCGGCTGCATCAGCAAGGCCGGCTCATTGGTATTCTCAATGGGTTCGATTACGGCGTCAAACCGGCCGCAGAGGAATTCGAGCGCCGCCTGAAGGAGAAATCTCGGTGCCGAAGACAAATCGCGGCAGAATTCGACAATCCCAAGGCGTTCCTAATCGGCTTTGTCGGGCGCGCGGTCGAGCAAAAGTTCAAGTTGCTGACTGAGAGATTGGACGGAAAGCCCGTTATGGAACATCTGCTCGAACTCGAGGGAGTCAATGTTTGCGTCTTGGCAACCGGTCTGCCGAAGTACGAACGATTTATCAAGCGGTACAGGCGCAGGAAGAACTACTCGGCGACGGTAGATTTCCTTCCGGACAAGGCACGGGCGATCAGTCTGGGCAGCGATCTCTTCCTTATGCCAAGTCTGTACGAACCCTGCGGGATCACGCAGATGGAAGCCCTCAGCAACGCAACGCCGCCCTTGGTCCGCGCTACCGGCGGTCTCGTGGATACGGTCATCCCCCACACAGCGCGCAACGGAACGGGGTTCATGTTTGACGGCGCCACCAAAAAGCGGGTACTTCGGAACTTGGTCGAGGCCGTCCGCGAGGCCCGGGACCTGTACTTCGATGAGCCGGACCGGTACCGCGAGCTTCAACTCCGTGGCTTCAGACAGCGATTCACCTGGGACGAGGCGGCCAAGCACTACTTCAAGGAAATATACAAACCCGTGGCTAATGGTAAGATCAGACGCGGGTAGCTCAACGAGCATACGACAGCGTCGCGCTAGCTTAATATACTTACTGTTGCCAAGATTATTCTGTTCAAGGTATACTTTAGTGAACCCAAGGTCAAGTTTATCGGTCCGGTGTAATAACCTCCTTCCGAACTAGTGGGGTCGCGGTTCGCTATGCGAGGTCTTTGGCGCATTGGACGCCATGGCGGGTGCGAGGCTCAATGAACAACGACCGCAATCTTCTATTCGGCATTTTTGCCATACAACTCCGCAAGGCAACCTCTGCTGACCTTCTCGACGTAGCGGGCGCCTGGGCGCTGGATCCCTCCCGAGATATTTCACAGAGACTGATTGACGCAAAGGTGATCGACGAGGCCGATCGCCACGTCATCAACGAATACGTTGACAGGGCGATCGACGCTCATTCCGGAGACCCGAACGCCGCATTAAACAGTATTCAATCCGCGCACCACCTTCAGGCGGCCATCGTTTCCCTGCAAGATTCGTTGGAGGCGACCCCTTCCCCGGACGTCACGCGGCGTTCGCCGGAGCGCTGGTTAGATCTCGGTTACGTCGAAGCCGTCCCGGCGGTGGACGAAACCCCTGGGCGGTACACCCAACAGAGCGAATACGCCCGAGGCGGGATTGGCCGCGTGTTGCTCGTCCACGACCAGTACCTGAGTCGCGAAATCGCGATGAAGGAGCTGCTCCCTATCGTCAGCGTGCACGATACGACCCTCAATGCCCTCGAACCAACGCCGGTTCAGGCCAGCATTTCCATGGTTTCCCGCTTCTTGCAGGAAGCCCGTATCACGGGGCAACTGGAACATCCGTCGATCGTGCCCGTATACGAACTCGGCCGGCGCCCCGACGGGACCGTCTACTACACGATGAAACTCGTGCGTGGCCGGACACTAACCCAGGCGTTCCAGGAGGCCCGTACGCTACGCGAGCGACTGGATCTGTTACCACATATCATTGACCTGTGCCATGCCGTCGGGTACGCGCACAGTCGCAACGTCATCCACCGCGATATCAAGCCGAGCAATGTGATGATCGGCGAGTTTGGCGAGACCGTCGTGCTGGATTGGGGACTCGCTAAGGTCCGCGGAAAAGAGGACGTTCACGCGAGCCAAATCGAGCATACGCTCAGGACGCTCCGCATCAAGCAGGGCGGTGCAGCCGTGCAAACGGCGGATGGTGTCGTGCTGGGTACCCCCGTATTTATGCCGCCGGAGCAGGCCCGGGGAGACCTCAAGAACGTCACGGAACGTTCGGACGTGTACTCCCTCGGCGCGGTGCTCTACACGATGCTGGCCGGGCAATTCCCGTACGGGGGCAAGACGCCGAGCGACGTGCTCGACCAGGTGCTGAATCAGGATCCGGAGCCGATCGAATCCATCGAGCCGGATGTGCCGCCGGAACTGGTCGCGATTTGCCGGCGGGCCATGGCGCGGGATCCCCAGAAGCGCTATGCCAACGGGAAGGAACTGGCCGAAGAGCTTTCGCGATTCCAGACCGGCGCGCTCGTGAGCGCGTACTCCTACGGTTTCCAGGAGCATTTTTGGCGTTTCGTAAGACGGCACAAGGCACTCATCACCACGGCTGCCGTGTTCCTGGTAATTCTGGCCGCGGTAGGCGCCTATTCGTATGTTCGCGTATCTCATGAGCGCAACGTTGCCATCGAGGCGCGCGATGAAGAGCGCGAGCAACGTATCGTGGCGGCTGAGGCTCGCGATCGGGAGCGAGAGCAACGCGAAGTGGCCGAACAACAACTGTATCTCGCCAGCGTCCTGCTCGCACAAGACCAGATCGAGGAACGCCGCTACGACTTGGCCGCGGAAACCCTTGAACGCGCCCCGGCTGCCTACCGCAACTGGGAATGGGAGTATCTCGGCCGTCTCGGCCACGGCGACGCATGGACATTCACTGGGCACGAACTCGCTGTGGAGGATGTGGCGATAGTACCGAGCAGCGGGATTGCCCTGTCCGGTTCCAACGATGGGACCGTTCGCGTGCTCGACGCGGACAGCGGACAGGAACTGCGGGTGCTCGACCGTTTCGATGGCTGGATGAGTTATCTCCCTATCAGCGCAGATGGCACTCGGGCGCTGGTAATCACCAGCAACGGCCCACCGCGATTGTGGAACCTCGAAACGATGGAACGGTTGACGACATTGGATCGACATCCGGATGAGGTGATGAGCGCCCGGTTCAGCCCAGACGGACTTTGGGTCGTGTCGGGTTCCGCGGATGGAACTATCCATGTTTGGAGCGCAACAACCGGGGAGATAGCATCAACGATTGAAACGGGGAATCGTTTGAGGGACGTGGTTTTCAATCCGAACGCCCAATTGCTCACAGCAGTAGGTACCGGTCACAGCATTTCGGTACGGGAAGTCGAAACCGGAAATGAGATCGCCGCGCTTGCTCTGCCAGAAAGCTATCCAGACAAAGTAAGTTTCAGCCCCGACGGGCAATGGCTTGCAGTCACTCATAAAGGTAACGTTACGATTTGGCAGTGTTCTGATTTTTCGCTCGCAACGACATTGCCCGATCATGGTACGACGATCGTGAACGCGCTCTTCAGTCCGGACAGCAGCGTTCTCGCTACGGGCGGAATCGATGGAACGATACGCTTGTGGCGGCCCTCAGACGGGTGGGCGACGAGCGTCACTATGTCCCATGACGACGCGGTGACCGATTTGGAGTTTCTGCAAACACCGCTTCGGCTCGTGTCCGCTTCCATCGATCACACAATCCGTATCTGGGACACGGCCACCGGCGAGGAAGTACGGAGATTCGAGGGACATAGCGGTCCCGTCCGTCAGATCGCGACTAGTGCTGATGGTCTCTCAGTTCTTAGCGGTTCCGATGATGGCACCGTCAAGCATTGGCGGCTGTCGACGAGTTCTACGGTTTCCGAACAGTTGCTGACTGGCCATACCGAACGAATCCAATCACTGGAACGGCGTCCTGCGAGCGAGCAACTTCTGAGTGTATCGGAAGACGGAAGCGCCCGGGTTTGGAGCGTGGTGTCAGGAGAACAGCAACTGTTTTTCGAGTCGCCTCGCGGTGAGATCTCTTGCGGAACCTGGAGCCCCGACGGATTGGTGATTGCGACCGGAACCAACAGTCACCTCGTCTACACGTGGGAGACGTCGACCGGCAACCTAGGACTCACGCTCGACGCGCACGACAGGCCAGTGAGCGGTGTCTACTTCAATCCGTCTGGGTTGCAGCTTTTGTCGATTTCCTGGGACGAGACGGGCATCTTGTGGGATTTGCGCACCGGCTCCGAGGTGTACACTTTTGAGGCTCCAGAAGGGCGTTGGGGGGTAGCGGCGTTTCGCCCGGACGGATCACTGATAGCAGTTCCTGCGGACGGATATGCGGTAGGACTTCGCGACGCAAACTCCGGTTCAATGACCGATCGGCTCGAAGGACACTCGGACCGTGTAAACGCAGTCAACTTCTCCCCGAACGGCTCGCGCCTTCTGACCATATCCAGGGACGCAACCGGGCGAATCTGGGACATGGAGACGCGAACGCTCAAATCCACGTTGGCAGGCCATGAGAACAGCGTGGAGGACGGCGCGTTCAGTCCTGACGGAAATCTGGTCTTGACTGCGTCAACCGACGGTACGGCACGTCTGTGGAACGCGGAGTCGGGGACACAACTTCACGTTCTCGAAGGCCACGGAGCTGCGGTTTCTGCCGTGGAGTTCCTGAACAACGACCGGGCGATTACGGCATCGTATGACGGGACCACGCGAATCTGGGACGTCCACACGGGTGACACTCTTTTGATCCTGCCACAACAATCGAAAACTGTTGAACCGGTCGTGTGCAGAGGAGACGGCTGGTTTGCCGCAGGGGCAATAGACGGCGGGATTTTCCTTTGGACCAAATAAACGGCAACGCATCGCGTCAACGGTAGCGATGAAGCCGGCGCGCGATTGCGAAGTGATATCGAGGGGATCTTGGCGAGCGCATTGCACTCGGGCATTCAAATGCGCGGAGTCATTCGAGTATTGAGCGAGAATCGAAGACCTCAGAATGAAGCGCGCTGTCAACGACTCCACAAGTGGAATGCGTTCAAGACTGACCTCGACCAAAAGAGGATGTAGGAATATCGTGTAAAGGAGGGAGAATGTATGGACAATCGAAAGGCTTCCAGAAGTGCACCAAAGGCGGCGAAACCGGCGTTGGCAAAAGAAAAAGGAGGTTCAGCGAAGCATCGTCCCGACAACAAGTTCACCGCTGATATGTATGTTCACGTTCAAGATGCCGTTTCAGGATACGGCATAGTCGGCGCGGTTGTCGAAGTAGATCCCCGATCGGGCGGACACGAAGATCCCGATCCGAAATCTACAACCGGCGTCGGTTCGGGACCGCCACATGGAGACGCCGTGGCCGAATTCGACAACGTTTCAACAAATGGTCCTGCCATCTACGACATTGACGTCACTCATCCTGATTATTACTCGGACTATAAGCGCCAAAGTATCCTTTCGTCCGGTCCGTACCACATCTACTTCTATCTTGAGCACGTGTAAGACCCGCACGACGAAGGATACAACGAAAGCCACCAATCCGCGAGGACATGATACCATGACACAAAAAACGAAACCTGGCAAAAAGAAAAAAATCCCGCAAAAGGCAACATTGTACGACCTCGATCTTACCGTTCTTGTGAAGTACGTCGAAACTCCGTCGTCGGGCCCCTCGTCGGCGGTCCCGTTGGGCGGCGCTGTGGTCTCGCTCATGAGCATGGAGCCCGATGCTGAAGAGGCTGTCGTGGTAACGAAGCATGACGGGACGGCCCAGTTCAAGTTCAAGACCGCAGTAGCAGAAGGTGGTTGGACGATCGACGTCATCGGTACGGCAGGCAACACCAACCCAAAGAAGCTGTATGAGGGTTCCCGGTATGTTGTCCTGAAGGCGGGCACGACCGCGCCCTCTTACTCGGTTCGGATGGTTCTTGCACCGACAAGTCTGTAGGGTGCGCACGAGGCTGGTGCACGGGAAAACCTTGTGAGATCCACGAATTACAGGGAGGAAACACGAATGAGTGAAAAAGGAACGAAACGGCGCACGACTGGCACCAAGCATGCCGTCGCCAAGGGAAGATCCGCGACCGAAAGTCAATCCGGGAAGAAGGAAGAGAAACCACCCTATGGCGGATTCCCATTCACCTTTAACATCCACGTGCACGTCAGGGACATGGGCACTGGAAACGGGATTGTGGGAGCTGTGGTCGAAGTCGATCCTAGAGGTGGCGGGCATGACGACCCCGATCCGGATCAAACATCCGCGGATGGAAGCGATGCTGTGGCCTCGTTCTACAACATTCACACGAATGGACCGGCTATCTACGACATCGATGTTACGGCGACCGGCTACTTTCCCGACTACAAACGCGTCAGCATCTTGTCATCGCAGACCGTCGATGTTTACTTCTACCTGGAATCTGTGTGACGGGTAATCCGATGCGATTTACTGTAAACATGCCAACGAGAGAAGGAGGTTGACTTATGCCGGACGTGAAGCCAGGGGTGGAACGGCGTCGCCGCCGTCACGGCGGGAAGCAAGCGATTAGGATTATGGTCGAGGTAAAGTATCTCGAGAACGCTGCGGGGAATCCCACTCAAGCAGCCCCGATGGACGGCGCCCAGGTTCGCGTTACGTCGCCCCCACCCACGTGCAATGAGTTTATCGGGATTACCAATTCCAGCGGCGCGGCCGAGTTTCGGCTGGGCACCCATTTCGTGGAAGGCACTTGGACTATTTACGTGGCAGGTTCCGCCGGCTCAACGGACCCGAAGCAATTCTACGAGAGTCGACGATATGTGACTCTCGAACCAACCCCTCCCAATCGGCGCTATGTCGCGAAATTCCTGATCACGCCTACCAATCTCTGATTGGCGCTCCCTTTCGGCCATTGAGTCCGTGGTCGCGTCCCTGGACACGACCACGACCGTGATCGATACCGGACAGCACACGCGACAGCCTTGACAGTGTTACTTCCAACCACACGTCGGTGTCCTCAAGAGACGAACGTCTGTCTTTTGGGGACGCCGACGCTACATGTTGACCGGTTGGAGGAATACACAGAATGCGGGACCAGTGCTTGACACGACGTACTTTCCTGAGGGCGCTGCCCATATTGGGCTATGCGGCAAGCATGTCGTACTGCGACAATCCCACGACAACTTCCGTAAGACCGTCATCAACGTTTCGCGGGCCGAACGTCATTGTGGTGCGTTTCGGCGGCGGCGTCCGGCGACACGAGACCATTGATCCGCAACACACGTTCAGTCCCTTCTTCCTTCACGATCTCGCGAAACGCGGCACGCTGTTCACGAACATGGAGATCGAACAGCTCGAGGGCGTTGAAACCAGCCACGGCCAGGGCACGCTCTACACCATGACCGGCCGCTATGAGCGCTATCAGGACGTGGGCGGGAAGTTTCTGGGGCAGCGTTTCGAATCCAAATTCCCGACCATGTTCGAGTACCTGCGCCGGGAGTACAACGTGCCGCCGCACCAGGCCCTGATCGTAAACGGTGAGGATCGAACCGACGAGGAGTTCTACTCCTTCAGCAACCATCATCTCTTCGGCGTTGAGTATCGTTCCAATGTACTGAGTCTCTATCGATTCAAGACGTACCTGTTGCGCAGACAAATCGAAGAAGGCCTGTTCAAGGACAGCGTGCGCGCCGAAAAGATGAAGGAACTCGCGCAACTGGAAGCCCTGGACTACCGCGCGGGCGGCGAGAATCGGCAGTCTCGCGAGATCGAAGCGTTCTGGGAACGATGGCGCCAGTTCTATGGAGAAAGCGGCTTCGTCAATCCCCGCGGAGACCGCTTGTTGACCGAGCTGAGCCTCCGCGCCATGCGCGAGTTGCAGCCGCGACTGTTGATGATCAACTACAACGACCCTGACTACGTGCATTGGGGCGACCCGGCGTTTTACACGAGAGGCATTGCGGTCATCGATGAGGGACTGCAACGGCTCACGGCAGCCGTCGAAGCAGATCCCTTCTATCGCGACAACACCGTGTTCGTCATCGTGCCGGACTGCGGCCGCGACAACAATCGTCTGATGCCGGTGCCCTTTCAACACCATTTCAATTCGAAATCATCACACGAGATCTTCGCGCTGCTCCACGGCCCCGGCATTGCGCGGGGCCTTACGGTCAATCGACTGGTGCAGCAGGTGGACGTGTTGCCGACGATCGGCCATGTTATGAACTTCGAGACGCCCTACGCGGAGGGCCGTGTGCTCGAGGAGGCCATTGCATGAGCGCTGACATTCGGTCGATAGCATCGCTTTGGAAAGTACGTGTCCGCCGCGTGGGTGGAATTGCAGCACGTTTCTTAGCCGGCGTCATCTTCTGTCAGCGCGCAATACTTTCGCTTGCTGTCGTCGGCTGGACCTACCGGCTCATGCAGGGAAGCGCAGCGCGGTACTGGTATCGCGCGACGGGCGGGCCGTCGAAGTGCGGATCGTTTGCCCAATTCGCGCAGAGCGATAGCGCAACAAAGTGTCTCGCGACCACGCCTCGATTTGTGTTCGCTGAAATTGGTGATGAAATACCCGCGCGCTTCGGAAGAGTTCGACGCGCCGCCCGGAAGCTGACAGGCTCTCTTGTAAAGAACCTCAAGATCGGTCTGCTCGGTTTTGGGAACACTTGCGTGCTTGTTGCCCCCGCGGAAGTGCTGTGGATTTTCGGCTGGTTCGCGGGGTGGCACATCTCCTTCAATAAAGTCTACGAGCAACACACGGTCGGCTTGGCCATCTCCTGGCTTGGCATCGCGTGGTTCATTGCGGCCATGTTCTACGTGCCGCTCGCGCAAGCGCGCCACGCCGTTACCGGCGAGTGGAAGCGCTTTTATGACTTTCGTTTGATTCGGACTCTGGTCGCGCGCCACCGACTTGCCTCCTTGATGCTTGCCGCGTTCTACGCGGTAGGATCGTTGCCGCTCCTCCTCTTCAAATTCGCCCCCTACTCCCTCGGTGGCATGAGCGCCGCCATGGAGACCCTGTCGAATGCCGCGCTCGTCGCTCGACTCAACCAATACTTCTTCTCGACCACCTTCATCGCCTTCCCCATTTACGTAGCGGTGCGTCTGCTCGCAGCGCGTATCTATGCGCGTGCCGTGGTGCGTGCCATTGCGGACGGTGCGGTTCAACTCGATGCACTTGCACCCTTCGAGCGCGCCGTTCTGCAACGTCTCGGCGTCACGGAGCCCGTCGCTCCAGCGATACCAGAGCCAATGGTGCGCCGGGTCCCGCGCAAGGCTTGGCGCGCCGGATTGGTCACGGCAACGATCGTGTTATGGTTCGCCGTGGTGGCGCAGGTGTACGTGAGCGAGTTCTTCGTCTATCGCGGCGCGCGCGGGTGGTTGAATCAGCCCTTGGTGCAGTTGCCCTGGTTCCGCTATGTGCCGGCGCATCTGGAGGATTCGGACGGTGCCGCGCTGTAGGACGGGAATGATTCCCGTCCAGTCCCGTTCTCGATTGATGGCGTTTCCTATGTGGCCCGAACGATCGTTGTATATCCCAGTGTCCTGTCTACAAACGCGGTGATCGAGAGTCCCCTGGACGGGAATCATTCCCGTCCTACTGATACTGAACATGGATATCGACGCACGCACACAGATATACTCCGCGAACGCAAGGCGGAGTTTCTCCCTATGCCAATTTCGCGACGACAGTTCATGGCCGGAACGGCGGCGGCCGCGGCCGGTTTGATTTCTCTGGCCCGTGCCGATGTAGCAGCGCCGCGGTTCGTGACGCGCGGCGCGATCCTCGGCGTTCACGACATGGAGACCTACGATTGGCCCGCGCTCGCGGCGTCTGCGGGACTGACGACACTCGCCACGCACGTGACACCTTCCGAAGTGGCGGCGTTCATGGATACCGAGAAGGGGCAACAGTTTCGAGAGGGATGTACAAAGTACGGCATCGAGATCGAGCACGAGTTACACGCGCTGGGCGACGTTCTCCCCCGCTCGCACTTCGAGAAGAATCCCGAGATGTTCCGCATGGATGAGGACGGCAATCGCGTGCGTGACTACAATCTGTGCGTCCACTCGTCGCAGGCGCTGGAAGTAGCGGCGGAGAATGCGACGCAGTACACGCGAATCCTGCGATCGACGACCGGGCGATACTTCTACTGGATTGACGACGCCATGCCCATGTGCCGATGCCCGGAGTGTCGTGGATACTCGGACAGTGACCAAGCGCTGATTCTCGAAAACCATCTTCTACGCGCGATTCGCTCCGTGGACGCGCGCGCGACGCTTGCGCACCTCGCGTACGTCAACACACTCGCCCCTCCGACCACTGTAAAGCCTGAGGCTGGCGTGTTTTTGGAGTTTGCACCGATCGAGCGCCGCTACGACACGCCGCTGAGCATCCGCGACACCATGGGCACTATGCACGACGTGTCGCACGGCCGCCTGCTGGATGCGCTCGACGCGAATATGGAGTGGTTTGGCGCGGAGAGCGCGCAGATTCTGGAGTACTGGTTGGATGTTTCCCGGTTCTCCGGATGGAAACGCGAGAATGTATCGGCCATACCGTGGAGTGATGAAGTCTTTCGTGATGACGTGAAGACTTACGCAGACCGCGGCATTCGGCATGTCACGACATTCGCGGTATGGATTGATGAGGATTACGTGAAACGATACGGCGTCGCGCCCGTCATGGCGTACGGCACCGGCCTGAACGCATAACCGAAGAGGGACCTTATGAGCGAGTGCATTGCAGTCACCCACAAAGACATGGTGTCGACCGTGACTTACACGAATCCGCCGTTCAATTTGCTTGATATCGAAATCATGGATGCGCTGGTCTCCGCGCACCAGGAGGCCGACGCGCATCCGGACACGCGTGTCATCGTCACGCGCTCGGGCTTGGACGGCATGTTTTGCAATGGACTGAATCCCATGACGGTGCTGGAAGCGGACCTCGAAGGCCGCTCTGCGATTTTCGCGGGCGTGGGCCGCTTGATCCACGGACTCTACTCGCTAAAGAAACCGCATATCGCCGTGCTGAACGGACCAGCCATGGCGGGCGGTGCGGTCTTTGCCATCACGGCGGACTTCCGGTACATGGACCAGGATCGCAGCGCCCTCTGTTTCGCCGAAGCCAAGGTCGGCGTCCCCGTGCCGGAGGAACTTGCGGCCATCATTGCCGGAGTGTGCTCGCCCGCGATGCTTCGCGAGGTCGTCATGCTCGGTAAGAATCTGAAGCCTGAGCAGGCGCTCGCCGCGGGACTGGTCGATGGCATTGCGCCCGCGGATGGCCTGGAGGAACTCGTATCCACACAGGTGGCGCGCTTATCGCGATTGAGTTGTGATGTCGTGAAGGCCTGCAAAGCCAGTATTCGCGCGCCCATCTTGCAGAAGACCTCATCTACGCTCGACGTAGCAGACGCCGAGTTCACGCGTTTCCTGTCGGACGAATATCTGGGCGAAGGCTTGAAGGCCTTTCTCGAAGGCCGCCAACCGGAATTCCGTAAATAGCATTTCGTATGGACTGTGCCTATGGTTTGACCAGTTCGTCTGCATTGGACACCCCGACCACAGGCCGTTAAGATGAATGTGGTGATAATCCCCGGACGCAGCCCTGCCCATGATCGTTTTGGACAACGTCAAAAAGCATTACCCCGGCTCGCCCGCAGCGGCGGTGGACGGCGTCAGCGCGGAAGTCTCTGAAGGCGAGACCCTCGTCCTGCTGGGCGAATCGGGCTGCGGCAAGACGACCACGCTGAAGATGATCAACCGCCTCCTCGATCCGACCTCCGGCACGATTCATGTCAATGGCCTCGACGTGTCGCAATCCGAACCCACGGCCTTGCGCCGCAGCATCGGGTACGTGTTCCAGGGCATCGGCCTGTTCCCGCATATGACGATCGGTCAGAACATCGCCACCGTGCCGAGGCTCTTGCGCTGGTCATCTGACGAGATCGATCGGCGGATCAATGAAGTCATGGAAACCGTCGGCCTGTCGTCGCCTGAGTTCCGCGACCGCTATCCTTCCGCGCTATCCGGTGGCCAGCGGCAGCGAGTCGGCGTGGCGCGCGCCTTGGCGGCCCGGCCCAAGGTCATGCTCATGGATGAGCCCTTTGGCGCACTCGATCCGATTACCCGCGACGAGTTGCAGCAGGAGTTCACCCGGATCCGGCGCGCGCTGAATCTCACCGTCGTGCTCGTCACGCACGACATGACGGAAGCCCTGTTGTTGGCGGACCGCATTGCCGTCATGCGCGGCGGCCGTATCGTGCAAAAAGGGACGCCCCACCAGTTGCTGACTCATCCAGAGGACGCGTATGTGCGGCGGCTCATGGAAACACCCAAACGCCAGGCCGACGAGTTGGAGGCGTTGGCCGCGTCGGCGGAGGACGCGTCGTGACCGATGAAGTTCACTATCAACTCACGTTCCTCCCCGAGCGGCTCACCGCGCACATTCTCCTTTCAACCGTCGCGCTGCTGATTGGCATCGTGGTCAGCATTCCGCTTGGGATGCTTGCCACACGATTCACACGCGTGCAAAGCGGCGTACTGGGTGTGGCAAGCGTGCTGCAAACGATACCGGGTCTCGCCATGATCGCACTGACCTTTGCCGCAATTGGACGCATCGGCGTCGCGCCGGCCTTGCTCGCCCTCACGCTGTACAGCATCCTCCCGATCTTGCGCAACACCGTCACCGGGTTGACCAACGTCAATCCCGACTTGTTGGAAGCCGCGCGCGGTATGGGAATGACACCCTGGCAGACTCTGCGCCAAGTGCAGTTTCCCCTCGCAGTGCCGGTCATCATCGCAGGGATACGAACGGCGAGCGTGTGGGTAGTCGGTACGGCGACACTCGGCACGGTCGTCGGCGCGACGAGTCTCGGCAACTACATCTTCGCCGGGGTACAGACGCGTAACAACACTGCCGTCGTTGTCGGGTGCGTTGCGGCGGCCGCGTTGGCGATCGCGCTCGATGCCCTCTTCGGCCAGTTGGAGCGGGGCGTCCAAGGCCGGAATCGGCTCAGAACGAGTGTTGCGCTCGCAGGGCTCGCGATCGTCATGGCGGGTGGGTTCGTGGGACGCAACGCAAACCCGCCGGTCGTCATCGGCTCGAAATCTTTCACGGAACAATACATCCTGGCAGCGCTTCTAGAGGACAGATTGCATGACGCGGGCGTCGACACCACAGTTTCGACCGGATTGGGTTCATCCGTGATCTTTGACGCGCTCGTGCAGGGCGAGATCGATTGTTACGTCGATTACTCCGGTACGATTTGGGCGAATGCCATGAAGCGGGAAGACCTGCCCGGGCGCGAAACGGTTCTCGCCGAGTTATCGGAATGGATTGAGAACAGCCACGGCGCGACGTGCCTTGGCGCGCTCGGGTTTGAGAATGCCTATGCGTTGGCCATGCGACGCGATCGCGCCGAGGCCTTGAACATCGAGACGGTCGAGGACATCGCACGGCATGCGGCGGATCTGCGGATGGGCAGCGACTACGAGTTCTTCGATCGGCCGGAATGGGCCAACCTGCGCGATACGTACGGACTGCGGTTCAGGGAGCAAGTCACGATGGACCCATCGCTTATGTACCAGGCCGTCGCGGCGGGAGAGGTTGACGTGATATCAGCGTTTTCCACGGACGGACGCATCGCAGCGCTTGATCTGAAAGTCCTGAGCGATCCTCGCGGCGCCCTGCCGCCGTACGACGCCATACTCCTACTGTCGGCGCGTGCCGCGGTTGACGCCGATATTGTCGAAGCACTGAGCCCGCTTATCGGGCGCATTCTCGACAATACCATGCGCGAAGCAAACATGTGGGTCGACGAAGAAGGCAAAAGCGAAGCCTGGGCAGCGCAACGACTGAACGAGAGCCTCTCAGCTACCGGCACACCAGCCTCTGTACGCTGAAGAGCCGCCGCGGATCGGTCCACACCTCCACCACGTCGAAACCCGCTTTCCCCGCGAGCGACGCGAAACCGTGAATACTGTACTTGTATGAGTTTTCGGTGTGAATGGACTCACCCGATGCAAAGTGAAACCTCGAGCGGCCCACGCGTGCCCACTGTTCACGCCTGCTTACCAGGTGCATTTCGACGCGGCTTTCCGTCACGTCAAAAACGGCGCGATGCTTAAATCCCTCGAGGTCGAAGGTGCCATCCAATTCGCGATTTATGCGACGAAGAAGATTCAAATTGAATTCCGCTGTCACTCCATCGCGGTCGTCGTACGCCGCTTCAAGCATTGCGACCGGCTTGACAAGATCGACGCCGATCAAAAGATCGCCACCGGCGCCGACGACGCGGCCGATGCGTTGAAGAAAGGCTACGGCCTCGTGGGGATCGAAATTTCCAATGGTGGATCCCGGGAAGTAGACCACGCGATGGGAGACCGGGTTAGGGCATTTCGGCACGGCGAACGGCTTCGTGTAGTCGGCGCACACGGGGTGCACGGACAGCTCAGGATACGCCGCCCGGAGTGATCGGGCCGTCTGATGCAGGTGTGCACATGCAATGTCGATGGGAACGTATCCTGCCATATGAGGCACGCGATCCAACAAAAGGCGTGTCTTGACGCTGCTTCCGCTTCCATACTCGATTAACAAACAGTCAGGTCCCAATGACGCGGCGATGTCATCGATGTGCGCTTCCATAATCGCGAGTTCGGTGCGGGTGGGGTAATACTCGTCAAGCTCACAGATCGCGTCGAACAATCGGCTCCCTTGCGCGTCGTACAGATACTTACAGGGTAGCGTCTTCTGGTCGCGGGAAAGACCTTCGAGTACATCATTCAGGAAATCCTGGTCAACGCGGGTCTGCGCGGCGGAACTGCTACTTGCACTCATGCGGTATCCCTCGCGAGTCGAATCCCCATGAACTGCCAACGGCTGTGGGCCGGAAAGAAGTTTCGATAGGTCGACCGGATATGCGTACGCGACGTGGCGCAGGAGCCGCCGCGAAGCACGTATTGGTTGCACATAAATTTGCCGTTGTACTCCCCCACCGCGCCCGCCGCGGGCCGGTAACCGGGATAGGGCGCGTAAGAGGATTGCGTCCATTCCCAGAGATCGCCGAAGAATTGAACCAACTCACGATCCGCGGTCCATGCCGGTGTGGGATGAAAACGCCCGTCCTCCGCCCACGCGCCGTGGGTCGTTGCATCCGCGCTCGCAGCTTCCCACTCCGCCTCGGTGGGTAGCCGCGCGCCTGCCCATCGCGCGTAGGCGTCCGCTTCGAAGTAGCTGACGTGCGCGACCGGTTCGTCCAACCGTACCGGGCGCTTACCCGAGAGGGTATAGTGCCACCAGGACTCACCCTCCCGAAACCAATACATGGGTGCGCGCCATCCTTCTGCGTTAACCGTAGCCCATCCTTCGGAAAGCCAGAACTCGGGACGGCTATATCCGCAGTCCTCCATGAAGGCAAGGTATTCACCGTTGGTCACGAGCCGGGACGCAATCTCAAAGCCGTGCAGGAACTGACGGTGGCGCGGCCCTTCGTTGTCGTAAGCAAATCCTTCGCCATCGTGACCTATCCAACGCATTCCTTCTGGATAGGCATGCCACGTCATGGGCGGCATAGAGTCGATGTCAGCAGCTTCGTTCTCCTGAATCAGCGCTGGGAACAGCGGATTGCAGGACAACACGTGCTTGATATCCGTGACCATCAGTTCTTGGTGTTGCTGCTCGTGATGAATCCCCAATTCGATCGTGTCCAGCAATTCGCGCGGCGCTTCATCCTTGAAATTGCGCAACAAAGCCCGAACGCGTTCGTCCACGGTGTGACGGTATGCGTAGGTCTGCTCGACGGTGGGACGCGAAAGCAAGCCGCGGCGCGGGCGCGGGAACTGATCGCCGACGGCGTTGTAGTAGGAATTGAACAGATATTCGTACTCGGGGTTTCCGGATCGATACCCTTGATCAAACGGTTTCAGTACAAAAGTCTCGAAAAACCACGTCGTATGTGCGAGATGCCATTTCGTTGGACTCACGTCAGGCATGGATTGAATAACGTAATCTTCGGTCGCCAGGGGTTCGCAGAATCTCTCGGAGAACGCACGAACCTCGTCAAATCGTGGAATCATGCGTTCGGTGGCGGACACGGCTTTCGCGGGAAATACGGAACGGGAAGTTTGCGTCGTTGTGGCCATAATGGGCGGGGGCTCCCTTTGGTGGCTGCGACTTGCGGAGAATCTCCAGAACGTTGCTACGGTATCATGTATTCACCACCCGGACAACGTGAATTCACGTAGTTTCACTGAATACACGAAGCCCGGAGGTCGAATCAATCTCCGGGCTTCGCGTCAACGTAAGCGTAACTTGCGCATCCGCAAGGGTTACGTGCGGATAGCTACGCGGCTGTTAGCGTTGTGAGTAGTTCCTGTTCGCACAGTTCCGCGATTGACGGCACGATTACATCCGGCCGGTACGCGAACCGGCTCAGGTCTGCTTCGGAAGTTCCACCGGACAAAACGAGCACCGTTCGATACCCCATCTGCACGCCACCGAGGATATCAGTTTCCATGGTGTCGCCGATCATGACCGTCTCCTCAGCGGAAAGACCCAACTCCTTTCGCGCAGCGCGCATCATCACCGGGCTCGGTTTGCCCACGCTGAAGGCGTCGATCCCCGTGGCCCGTTCGAGCATGGCGACGATCGCGCCACAACCGGGACGCAACCCTTCCGACGTGGGGCAATTCGGATCGGGATTCGTCGCAACGAGTTTCGCGCCGCCCACGATCATACGAACGGCTTTCTCAATATGCTCGAAAGTAAACGTGCGCCCTTCGCCCACGACGACATAATCGGGATCGCTATCCACGATCGAGTATCCGTTGTGATGTAGGGCCTGCGTGAGACCACCTTCGCCAATGATGAAGGCAGTCCCATGGGGCTTCTGATGGGCGAGAAACCGCGCCGTGGCCATGGCACACGTAAAGATGTGCCGTTCCTCCACGGGAATTCCCATGCGGCGCAGCCTCGTGGCCACGTCGCGTCCGGTACGCTGGCTGTTGTTGGTCAGAAACAGAAACGGGATCTCCTGTTCCAACAACTTACGGACGAACGTATCCGCTCCGGGGATCATTTCGTGTCCCCGGTAGATAACGCCGTCCATGTCAATAAGGAACCCTTGTTTCATTCGCTTCAATCCTTTCTGGCACGGGGTGCAACCGTACCGTCATTTCGATGTTGGTTTGGTTGTTGCGCTAACTGCGCGCGGTGAAACTGTACCGCGCAGAAGTTTGAATCGCGTTATCGAACGGTGAGCTTCCCACGCAGCCTGGTTCGGCTTTCGGACGGGTCTCGAAAGCGGTCCCCCTGTCGCTTAGAGTTGCGCGTGGTCCTGTAATCGCATGTTCTGTCCTTCCGGCCTCCCCGCTCAGGACTCGCAAGCTCGAGCCGACGAACGCGGACGGATGCGGCCGGATTCAGAGGGTGTCCCCGTGGATCCCTCGGTACGCTGCGTAGCGCGCGCCGAACGGTGGGTTTGGAAAGTCGGAGACCGAAACGACTGCCGCATCACCTGGAGGACCAGCCCGGCGAACACGTATGCGTGGTGAATGGCGAGATCGCTGTGCATGGGAACGTACCTTCCTCTCCGTATACCGTGGGATCTTCGTGCGCGCTGTCCATTGGAATAAGGCAATCGCCATGCCAACCTGAGGAATCCAGCGTTGAGCCGCGCAACCGACTACCGATCTTGCACTTACAACAACACGATCGAAGATCGGAATTTGCAAAATGACTACATAAGCGTAGGCAAACTCAAGAAATACGACATGCTTGTGCCTTTTGAAGCCGACCCACTCCGAGAAATCGAAGGCACGAACCGCACGAGAATCAGGCAAGTCGCATTGGGCGGAGTTAATCATTACAATGGGCAACTTCTTGCAGGTTTCTTGCCAGGCCGCGTTCTGCACGGCCAACGGCGCTGGGGACGAATTCACGGATCGAATCATCGAAGGAGGCACGATGGCGGAAGGGTTGTTAAAGGGAAAACGCGGGGTCATCCTCGGCGTTGCGAACGAGAAGTCTATCGCATGGGGATGCGCGCAGGCCTGCGCTGCGGCCGGCGCCACGTTGGCCTTTAATTATCTCGGCGAGTCCTTGGAGCGCCGCGTACGCAAGCTCGTCGACGAGAGCTTGCCAGGCTCGCCGGTGTTCCAGTGCAACGTGCAGAACGATGACGAGATTGCCGCCTACTTCGAGTCAATCAAACAGGAATGGGGCACCATCGATTTCGTAATCCATTCCATCGCTTTCGCGAACAAGGAAGACCTCACCAATCAGTTCATCTCCACGAGCCGCGAAAACTTTGCGCTGGCTCTGGACATCTCGGCCTATTCGCTAGTCGCAGTTGCGCGCGAGGCGGCCCCGATCATGAACGAAGGCGGCAGCATCGTCGCCATGTCGTACTATGGCGCGGAGAAAGTCGTGCCGCGCTATAACGTCATGGGCGTCGCGAAGGCCGCTCTCGAAAGTTGCTCAAAATACCTCGCCTGGGATCTCGGCGAAAAGGGCATCCGCGTGAACTGCATCAGCGCGGGTCCCATCCGCACCCTGTCGGCAAGCGCCATCGCGGGCGTACGCTTGATGCTGCGCACGACCGAAAAGTTTGCGCCTCTGCGCCGCAATGTGACGCAGGACGAGGTGGGCCAGTCCGCCGTATACTTGCTGTCCGATTTGTCCTCGGGCGTAACCGGCGAAGTGTTGCACGTGGACAGTGGTTACAACATCATGGGCATGTACGGCGTGGATGAAGGCGGTCAGGAGAGCTGAGAAGCCCAACCTCGCCAAGTCAGGTGTCGAACTCGGGGGAGTCGATATGATTGTGCGATCCGTGGTAATCCGCTCGTTTTGCATCCTAAGCCTGCTTGCATTCAGTTTCGGCGCGTTGGCCGACGACGCGCCGCCCCTTAATCTGCCGGACCGCGAGGAATGGTTCAGCGATCTCGGTTTGGGGCTGTTCATCCACTGGAGCGTGGACTCCCAACTGGGTTCCGTGATCAGCCACTCGCTGGTGGGGTCGTCCGAGGAGTATGCCGAACGGTTCTTCTCGGAGTTGCTGAAGACCTTTGAACCGAAACAGTTCAACCCGGCGGACTGGGCGCGGCTCGCGCGGGTCGCCGGTATCCGTTACGTCATGTTCACGGCGAAGCATCACAGCGGCTTCTGCATGTTCGATACGGAGACGACGGAATTCTCGATCATGCACACGCCGTTCAAGCGCGACATCACGGGCGAGGTGATGGACGCGTTTCGCGCGGAAGGAATCGCGACCGGCATCTACTTCTCCCCCGAAGACGCGTGGATCATGCACAAACAAGGGCATGTCGTCGCACGGCGGCGTCCCTACGCACTCCCGTCAAACAACCCGGAGATGCTCGAACACAATCGCCGGCAATTGACGGAACTGTTCACGCACTACGGCGCCATCGATCTCGCGTTTCTGGATAGTCCCGACGCGGCCGATGCGGTCAAGACGATCTGGGACATTGACCGGAATGTCGTCATTACGCGCGGCGTCATGGAAACTCCGGAACAGCAGACGCCCGATGCGCCGCTCCCGCCGCCGTGGGAAGCCTGCTACACGCTGGGCACCCAGTGGCAGTTCAAGCCGACCAACGAAGACTACAAGTCCGGCACCGAACTGATTGAAATGCTTATCGAGATTCGAGCCAAGGGCGGCAATCTACTGATCAATGTCGGTCCGGAACCGTCTGGGGTTATCCCGTTCGAGCAGGAGCGCATTCTGCGCGAACTGGCGCTGTGGATGTTCGTCAACGGCGAAGCAATCTACGAGGTGCGCCCATGGCACGTCATCCGGGAAGGCGATATCTGGTTCACGAAGGCGAAAGATGAAGACACGGTTTATGCCTTCCTGACAAAGCAGCATCCCTGGAAACGAGGCGAACGGCGCGAGTTCGTATTGAAGACGGTGCGGGCCACAGCGGACACCACCATCGACGTGCTCGGTCACAGCGGCACCTTAATCGAGTACCAACCCGATGCCGATGCCACTCCGCGCGCCGAACAAAAGGACGACGGCCTCCACATCAGCGTCGTACGCGGCCAACGGTTGTACAACAACCACGAATGGCCGAATCCAGTGGTGGTGCGGCTGAGGAACGTGGAGGAGGGGGAGAGTCTTTAGTCTGGAGTCTGGAGTCTCAAGTCTGTTGCGCCCGTGGTATGGGTCAGAGTCGGCAATCTGTAGCGTCCGATTCGCCACCCCCATCTTACCTACAGGCTAAAGACTACAGACTAAAGACCCAGATCGTCCATCGCCTGTTCTTGACGCTGCGTCTGCTGCGATCCGATATCGCGGGCACCGCCGCGCGCACGGCTGCCCGCGGCACTCGAACCCGCGCTGCTCATGCTATTGAGTTCATTCTGGATGCCGATGCCGGTCATCGTTTCGCCCATGAGCCCCCCGCCCCCGACGCCCGGCTGTCGCGTGCCCGTCTGCGCGGTCTGCCCGCCGTACGGCGCAACTTGATTGGGCGACTGTCCCTGAGGTTCGTAGAGCGCACCGGTCTGGGGATCGTAAATAAACGGCATCCCGTTGTTCGCCTTCGGAACTTCTTTCAGATAGGTCGGCGCCAGTTGATCCAGCGACGTCGGATAATAGCCCGTCGTCATCCCATACTGATTGATGGCGCCGCGGATTCGCGCCATCTTGTCGGTGTTGGACTCCTGCGGTCGCGCCGGTTGCGGTGCGGCAGGGCCGTCGAGCAGCACTTTACCGGTGGATGGGTCGTACCCGTAGGCGCTTCCGTCCGGCTGCGTCGGTACCTGGCTGAAATACTCAGGCACAAGTTCCTGCAATGACGCGGGGTACTCGCCATGTTCCGCCGCGTAGGCCTGGATGGCGTGATTGATCTCGATGTCCGAGGTCGTTTGCTGGGCGTTTTCCAACTGCCGTTGCAGGGTGCCGAGCTGCTCCGCCTGCAGTTCGCTCTGAATCGCCGTTGACATCAGCATGTCGAGCATGCAACCGGTCGATACGAGCGGAATGAGGCTCAATACGATGAGTTTGAAGTGTCGCATGACACATCCCTCCTGTCCTTCATACAGTATATCACAGGTGGTGCTGCACCTGTCCGAATGAGTAAGTGCATGTAAGGCCGAATCTTGTGGACCAGACATGGAGGCGGCGCGGGATCCCTTCTGGACTCCCGCGCCGCTTTGAAACACTTGCAGCTCGAATATGGATTGAATTTACAGGTTATAACCTGCTTCTTCGTGGAGCGCGATGTCGAGACCTTGCGTCTCCTGCTGCTCGCTCACGCGAAGCCCAACCACGACATCCACTATCTTGAGCAGGATGAAGCTGAGCACGCCGCAGTAGACGATGGTCACCAGGGCGCCCTTCACCTGCTGGATGAACTGCGCGCCAATGCTAATCTCCTCCCAGCCGCCAAGGCTGGTCGAGGCGAAGACACCGGTCAACAGGGCGCCCACGAGGCCGCCGATACCATGCACCCCAAAGGCGTCCAGGGAGTCGTCATAGCCCAGCGCGCGCTTCATGGTCGTGGCACCGAGGAAACAGATCCCGCCGGACGCGAGCCCGATGACCAGCGCGCCCATGGGATCAACGGTGCCGGACGCGGGTGTAATGGCGACCAGTCCGGCGACGGCGCCCGTTACGGTGCCAAGAGCGCTGGGTTTGCCATGTTTGCCCCATTCGATGAACATCCAGGTCAGGGCCGCCGCGGCGGTCGCAATCTGCGTCACGAGCATGGCCATACCCGCGGAACCGTTGGCGGCAACAGCGCTGCCGGCGTTGAAGCCGAACCAGCCGACCCACAGCATGCCCGCACCGGTGACTGTCATCGTGAGGTTATGCGGGGGCATCGGCGTCGTGGGATACCCACGGCGCTTGCCCACCATGATCGCAGCGATCAAAGCCGCAACACCGGCGTTAATGTGTACGACCGTGCCGCCGGCAAAGTCGAGCACGCCCCAGAGGTCGCCCATCAGCGAACCGCCGCCGGACCACACCATGTGGCACACGGGCGCGTAGACGAAGGTAAACCACAACGCGGTGAACAGGAGCACCGCCGAGAACTTCATACGTTCCGCGAAGGCGCCCGCGATAAGCGCCGGGGTAATGATCGCAAAGGTCAACTGGAAACACACGAAGACGGACAGCGGGATTGTGCCGGACAGTTCGTCGGGCGTGACGCCTTTCAGGAAGAGATAGGAGAACCCACCCACGAAAGATCGCAGGTTCAGCACCCCCTCCTCCATACCCGTCGTATCAAAGGCGAGACTGTACCCATAAATGACCCACAGAATTGTCACCAACGCCGTGATCGCAAAGCATTGCATGAGCACGGAAAGCACGTTCCGGGTCCGCACCAACCCACCATAGAACAACGACAGACCCGGAATCGTCATGAACAAGACCAACGCGGTGGACGTCAACAACCACGCGGTATCGCCCGTGTCCAGTACTGGCGCCTCCTCTACAACCTCCACGGCCGGCACTGCTTCTTCCTGCGCGACCGCGGTCAACACAGGGACGCACAAGAACGTAAGAAGCAGCGCGATGCGCAGGTACGGCGTGGCAGCCGCCTCACTTACTCTTCCAAACAAACCCATTACCCGATCTCCTCTTTCATGCGGTATCGAGCGCTCCCGCGCCCGGGACTCCCATCCAACCGGCCCAAACCCCGTTCGGCTGGGCCGCGACTTCCACCGACTACGACAAGGCGACGTCGCCCGTCTCACCCGTACGAATCCGCACGGCTTCGTCAATCGGAGAAACGAAGATTTTTCCGTCCCCGATGCTTTCCGTCGCGGCAGCCTTCTGGATGGCATCCACGACGGCCTGTACGTTCTCGTCGGTCACGACGATCTCGAGCTTGACCTTCGGCAGAAACTCCACGACGTATTCGGCGCCGCGATAGAGTTCTTTATGACCCTTTTGCCGGCCGAACCCCTTCACCTCGGAGACGGTGAGACCATGAACCCCGACCGCGGCGATGGCATCCTTCACGTCTTCCAGCTTGAATGGCTTGATAATGGCTTCGATTTTTCGCACGGCGGCTCCCTCTTTTTAGACAGATCCCGACTAAAGTCGAAAACTAGACTACATATCACAGATTCAGCGTTGTCAAAAACCCGTGCACGTACTCGGCGAGAGAGCAAGCGTTGTGCCAAGACAAGGGCACTGTCGGGAATCGCGCAGGGAAGGAAGGATGGCCGCGAACACGTAAAGAATGCATTGGCGGACGCTTACGAAAGCCTAACACAAACAAGATACACCCACGAACTCCAAGGAATCGTGAATGACGACACCGTTCTGCGTCCTGGCATATCCTACATTTTGGTAATGCAGAGCATTGGGGTTTCTACCGTCCGGTACTTTTCCGGGACCGGGCGAACTACCAGAAACCAGCTGGCTCCGAACACAATGAAAGTCTGGAGTAATCGGGTCAGATCCTCGATATTCCCGAAAAACTCGCCGTCCCTTTCGAGGCAAGACACACAAATAAGCGGCCATAACCTCCGCCTAACGGATGCAGATGATCCGGAACTCACAGTGGAATCCGAAATGGATTGACAGTGATGACTACCATATGTATACTGTTGGCTATTGGATGAGTTAGAATCGTTTGCACATCTCACGTACTTGGTAAGGGTCAAGGGGTACCGTTGGGTCGATGACTGCCCAGAAACGGGAAAACGCACTGAGCGTCGCTTTGGGAATCCTGCTGGGGTCCAAGGCGCGCGCCGCAATCCTTCGGCTCTTCATGGTCGACCCTACGCGGGCCTACTACCAGCGGCAGATTGAGGCGGCAACCGGGCTACCCATCCGGGCGGTCCAACGTGAGTTGGAACGTCTCCAGTCAATTGAATTCCTTTACCGGCATACGGAAGGGAACCGGACCTACTACCAGGTCGACATGCTGTTCCCCCTGTTCCAGGAACTGCGCGCCCTCGTACTCAAGGCGGCAAGCCCGCTGGATCGGCTCCGGGGAACGGTTGCGGTCAACCCGGGTGTGCTAATCGCGCTGCTCGACGAGGGCACGAACCAGGTGCTCCTCGTGACCACGGGGCCCGAGGCGCCGCCGATACCGCCCATGGAACCGTACGCCATTGAAACCATGTCGCGCGAAGCGTTCGCCACGGAATTGGCGGAGCGCGCCGCGCGTATTGATAGCCTGCTCACACGGAGCGTGGACTTGCTCGGAAAAAGGGAAGACGTCGTCTGGCGTCGGATCGAAGCCGCAGGCTATTCGATCCAGAAAGGGAAAGGTGTGGCTTAGCATGCGGACAACCAGCGCAATTCAGCGGTTGTGTGAATCGTGGTGGGAAAAGCTCGCGGATTCCACGCGAGAAGACCAGCACCTGTACGCGGAGAAGTTCCTCGCGCTCCTCGGATGGAACGAGTCCGACGAACTCGAGCCGGCCGCGGTCCCGGGCCATCCCACGACTCTGGCCTATATCATCCGGTCGGGTGAACAGACGAGCATGGTCGCATACTTCGTGCTGCCCGGCGTGCTGGAACCGCCCAGCAACGCGATTAAGCGAAGCCTGGACTTCTGCCCCATCACCCGCGCCCTCGTCGACATGAACCGCGTCTTCGGCGCGCCCTATGCCTACATAACCGACCTGTTCCGATCCTACCTGTATGATGCAAAGACCGACGAACTGCTGCTGGTGGCCGATACGCCCGCGGCCTTCACGTCCGAGTTTGGAGACGTGTTGCTGCGATCAAACGTGGAAGCGGGTTCGCTGGACGACGTGCGCCGCCAGCCCCGCAGCTACGTGGCGCGGCAATTGCGCGAATGGATTCATCGCTGGACCGAAACCCTGATGAGTGAGTGGCGGGCGCCGGAAGAGGCTGCCTGGCTCGCCATGGACCGTATGGTTACCCTGCGGTTTCTGGCCGAGCACGACATCCTTCGGAGGCCCGGCGCCTCGTCCAACCCCATCAAACGCCGTCTCACCCCGCCGCCCAGCGGGTCCGAGGAAGGCTGCGGTCGTGCATTAACGTCGTTATGCAAGGATATTTTCGAACAGTGGGGCGCGGGTCTCTTCGCACCGCAACCTCCCGTAGAAGCCATCCTCGCGCAGGACGCGGTTGCGGGTCCGCTCGTCAACGAGTTGGCCCTCCAGTCGCGCGGCAAATTCAGTCTCGCAACGGTCCTCGAAAGCTTCAACTATGGCGACGCCGCGGAGAAAGCGCGGGTCCGCATGATTCCTGAAGACAACGAGGAACGGCAAGCGTATCTCGCGCAACAAACCTGTGCGACCATCGACGAGGCGCGCATCGAACTCGATCTTGCCGATGAAGGGTACCGCGCGATCTTCCGCTGGTTCGATCAACTCGTGGAACTCTACGCGCGACTCGGCGCCGAATTCGAAGCCGCCACGCAGGCGGAGCAGACCGGCGCATCGGACTTGGACCTCTTTGACTGGTCGGAGATCAATGCGAAACGGCCCAGCGCCTTCAGCGATGGGCTCCGCCACGCCATCGAGCAAGGATTGACCATCTACTGCAGTTCGCCGCGCCAATTCCGCACGGCTCGACTGATCCTGTACCTGCACCTCGTCACTCGCTACGAACACGGCGATGCCCGCTTCGAAATCTTCCCCACCGTGGAAACCGCGCTTCAACGCCGTCCACACATGCTGGATTCCGACCGGCGCCGCATCTTCCAGGGTTCGTCCGAAGACGAGTGGGAAGTGATCTAGATTGCCGGTGCACGAATACGATCATCGGCTGTTTAGAGCGGTTTAAATAAAACTATACCCGTTCCGGGTTCATTCGTGCTATAGTCGT
>CAZWDH010000063.1:0-26208 GCA_964632865.1 uncultured Nitrospiraceae bacterium | reverse complement strand
CGACATTGCGTTGTGGTCGCGCGGCGATCTGGCGTACGGCCTCGTCGCCCAGCGCGGCACGGCGGACATTATCGAGCGAGTTAACGATACGGCTCCCCGTTGACGTCGGACCGGAGTGCTGTTTAGGGCTCGCTATCATTCTCGAAGTGACGCAAGGCTTTATCGAAACTACAGAGGCGGGAAGACAGCATGATCCGTTTCGCGATCCGGAATCCGCATGCCATCGTCGTTGCTGCATTGGTGACCGTTGTACTCGGGGTGACCTCTTACCAACGCCTGCCCGCAGACTTGCTGCCGATCTTCAAGACCCCAGCCGTACAAATCGTCACATTCTATCCCGGTATGCCGCCCGAGGTAATGGAGCGCGACATCACAAGCCGCCTGGAGCGATGGACCGCGCAGTCGGTGGGCATTTCTCACCAGGAAGCCAAATCGATGTTGGGGGTGTCGGTCGTCAAGGACTTCTTTCGCGAGGGCATCAGTTTTGACACCGCCATGTCCCAGGTTACGTCCTACGCGGTGAGCGACATGTATTACCTGCCACCGGGCACGGTACCGCCCATGGTCATGCCATTTGACCCGACGGCGTCGGTTCCTCTTTGCCTCGTGAGCGTATCGAGCCCGACCATGAGCGAAAAGGAGCTTTACGACGTTGCGTATTTTGAACTTCGCAACCGGCTCCAGTCGATTCAAGGCGTTATCGCGCCCGCCGTGTACGGGGGAAAACTGCGGCGAATCCTCGCGTACGTGGACCGGCAAAAACTTGAAGCGCGCGGTCTATCTCCCATGGACGTGGTCGGGGCCCTTCGAAAACAGAATGTGTTCATACCGGCCGGCAACATGAAAGCGGGCGAATACGACTATCAAATCTTCGCCAACAACATGCCGGATCAAGTCGAGCTGCTGAATGATATTCCGATCGCCATACGGAACGGCGCGCCTATCTTCATGCGGGACGTGGCAACGGTCAAGGACTCGTCGCAAATTCAGACCAATGCGGTGCGCGTCAATGGGAAGCGGCAGGTTTACATTCCGATTTACCGTCAGCCCGGCGCTAACACCATCCAGATCGTGGAAGCCATCAACAGCAATCTTGAGCGCATCCAACAGCGGCTTCGCGAGATGGACCCGAAGGCCCAGAGCATCGTGCTCAGCGTAGTCCTCGATCAGTCTGTTTACGTGCGCAACGCTCTCGACGCATTGCAGTTGGAAGGTCTGCTGGGCGCTGGTTTCGCCGCTCTCGTGGTGCTCGTCTTTCTCCGCCGGCTTCGGCCCACCTTCGTCGTACTGCTTGCGCTGCCCGTGGCGATACTAGCCGCATTGGCAGGCTTGTACTTTTCTGGCAGCACTCTGAATGCCATGACGATGGGCGGTTTGGCGCTGGTCATCGGCATTGTCATCGACCAGTCCATCGTCGTGGTCGAAGCCATCGTGCGCCGCGTGGACGAAGGTGAGGCTCCAGCAGACGCCGCCCTTCTCGGCGCGCAGGAGGTCGCCGCACCCGTGTTGATTTCAACCATCACCTTTTGCGTGGTGTTTTTTCCAGTCGTGTTTCTAACGGGGATGGCGGGGTTCCTGTTTACGCCGGTCGCCTTGGCGGCGTCATTGGCCATGGCCTCGTCCTATCTCTTCGCCATTACGCTGGTACCCGCGTTTGCCGCGCGCATCCTCAAAACTAAAAAGAGGAAGGAAGATCGCCCCTCCGCACATCACGACGATTGGTTCTTGGGGCGCTGGTATGGCGGGACCGTTCCTTACCTCCTCAAGCTTCGGTGGTTCGTCGTTCTGGCGGCGGTACTGGGATTCGCCGCGACGGTACCCCTCTTCGCGAATCTGGGCAGCGAACTGTTTCCCCAGGTTGACGCCGGTCAGTTTCAAATGCTGGTACAGCTTCCATCGGGCACACGAATCGAACGCACGGAAGACACGATAGCGGAGATCGAGCGGGTAATTACTGAGGAGATCGGGCAGCCCGACCCGGAGTTCCCGGTTAGCGAACAATTCCCCGACTCGAATCTTCGAATGCTTATCTCCAATGTCGGCGTGTTGATGGATTGGCCTGCCGCCTATACGCCGAATACGGGACCCATGGACGCTTTTGTCCTCGTCCAACTCAAGAATAAGAAGTGCATGCCCGGGACTTTCGAGTATGTGGAGCGGCTGCGACAACGGTTGACATCCGAATTCCCCGAAGTCGGCTTCGCCTTCGATACCGGTGGAATGCTAACCGCCGCATTGAACATGGGTGAACCCGCGCCCATCCACGTGCAAGTCGCCGGGAGCGACCTTCACACCGGCCACGAGATCGCCCGGCTGATTGAAGAGGAAATGAAGAAAGTGCCGGGCGCGACGGACGTCCGCGTCGCGCAGCGGCTGGATTATCCGATCATTGACGTCGAAATCGATCGCGTGAAATCTCTGTACGCCGGTGTAAACACTGAGGACGTTATGAAGAATATCGTGACCGCGACGAACTCGAGTATCGGATTCGCCCCGGCCTTTTGGATCGACGAGAAGAACGGCAACCACTATTTTATCGGCGCTCAATATGCCGAGGAGGACATCAAGTCTATCGACACGCTTCTGGATGTTCCCATCACGGGCGAACGCAGTCGTGCCCCCGTGCCGCTGCGCACCATCACCGATGTTACACAGACAACTGGTCCGTCCTTTGTCAGCCACAAAAACATCACGCGGGTGACGGACGTGTACGCCAACATTCTTCCGGGGTACGACATCGGTTCGGTCGTGGCGGAAATCGAATCCCGGCTTAACGGGAATTCAGCAATCCAACCGATCTCGAAGGAATCCGATCGCGGACAGTTCTACGAGATAAGCGGAGCCGACTACGAGGGACGCGGCTATACCTATACCATTACGGGCGAAGTCGCCAGCATGCGCGAAACGCTCGTCCAGTTTCAGCAGGGATTCGTGCTGGCGCTGATTCTGATTTACCTGGTCATGGTGCTCCAGTTCCGTTCCTTCGTTGACCCCTTCATTGTGCTGCTGACCGTACCGCTGGGTCTTATAGGCGTGGGGCTTATGCTGTTTATCACGGGTACGCACCTCAGCGTGATGGCGGCCATGGGGATTATCATGATGGTCGGCCTGGTCGTCGCGTACAGCATTCTGATGGTGGACTATTCGAACCGCTTGGTCCGGGAAGGACGTTCCCTTCGGGATGCGATTGCAGAAGCCGCCCGCGTTCGAATCCGTCCCATCCTCATGACCTCGTTCGCGGCGGTCTTTGCGCTCACGCCGATGGCCATCGGCGGACGAGGCGCCGAAGCGAACGCGCCCCTGGCTCGCGCCATCATCGGAGGCGCGCTGGCCGCTGCCCTTCTGACCTTGGTGGTCGTTCCCTGTTTGTACATTCTGTTCAAGCGCGAGCCCCGATCGCGGGTAGCACCAGCAGACGCGTAACGCCTCACAACGTGAGTTAAGGAGTGAGACATGAAATGGTATCTTCGATTTCGCGCGAGCAAAGCAGCGGCATTAATGATGTTCATCGCCGCGATTGGACTTCCTGCCGGCGCGCAGACCGCAGAAAGCGACACGGAGTCCGGCGGCAATAGCGGCAGCATCGACCTGTCCGCGTCCCTCGACGCTCTCGAGCAAGCGGATCTCTACGTAAAAGTCAGCGGGTATATTGAGACGATCAACGTGGATATTGGCGATCGCGTGCAGGCCGGCGACGTTATTGCAGTCTTGACCATTCCCGAGATGGCCCCCGAATTGCGGCGTGCGCAGACGGCCATCGCCGAGGCGCGGGCCAAACTAGAAAAGGTCCAGGCCGATGCCAACCTGACGGAGGTGACGTATAAGCGGTACTCAAGCCTTTACGCCAGCGAGCCCGGCGCCATCACGGAGCAGGAAGTGGACGTGGCGAAAGCACAGCAATCGGTCGCGACGGCCCAGGTGAACGTCGCCAAGGGGGCGCTGGCCTCGACGGAGGCGGACGTCGAGCGGCTAAAGATGTTGATGGCGTATGCGACCATCAAAGCGCCCTTTGATGGAGTGATTACGAAACGATACCTCGATACCGGCGCTCTTGTTGTTGCCGGAACCGCCGGAGGGCAGCCGGTGGTGGAACTCATGCGCACGGACAAATTGCGCCTCGTATTTCATGTCCCGGAACCGGCGGTGCCGGCCGTGATGCCCGGGACGCCCGCGCGCGTAACCTTCGACGCGTTCAAGACCGCTGAAATTGTCGACGCGTCCGTCACGCGCTGCTCGGGAAGCCTGATGCCGGACACGCGCACGATGCGTGCAGAGATCGAACTGGCCAATTCGAGCCAGGAACTCAAGCCCGGTATGTTTGCGAAGGTGAAATTGACCCTTCACGCGAAGGAAGTGACCAGTGAATAGCATCGTGAGGGGAAGCGGAGTCAGTCTGGTCGTACTTGTACTCTTTACCGGAGGTGCATTGTGTGCCGAAGAGCCGGTCCCAATGCATTCCATGGATAAACCGGTGCTTCAACTAGCAGACGACGAGGTCATGATGTCCGAGGGTGTGGTTGAGCGGATCGATCTCGAAACAGCCTTGACGCGCGCGTTGGAAGACAACATCGATTTGGCCCTTGCAAGGGCGAACGAAGCTGCGGCCCAGACTCGCGTTTCTGGCGGCAAGAGTGCGTTTCTCCCGGCGCTTGAAGCGGATGCCGGATTTTCGTTCGTCGATGGAACCGTGCAGGGAAGTTTCGGCGATTTCCGTGACATCGATGCACGCGGGCATCGCGTTGGAATCGGGATCGTCTACGGTGTGAACATCGGCGAACAAGTTAAGGAACTTGCGGCGCTGCGTAAAGAACTCGATGCCGCCGTGTTCGGCAGCTTGGCGGCTGAGCAGCAACTGATTCTTCGCGTCGCGGAACTCTACGAAAATCTCGTATTGTCGAAAGCTGGCGTCGACATCGCCCGCCGACTCGTTGCGGATGCCGAGTCGTTCGAACGCATCGCACGCGTACGCGCGCAGGGAGGAGTGGGCCTGGGCGCCGATGTCGCGCGCGCCGAAGCCAACCTGGCGAGTGCTCGAAGCGCGCTCGAAAAAGCGCGCGAGGTATGGCGGCAAACCAGCATTCGGTTGTCAACCGTGCTCCGCAAGGATCCTGCCGTCTTACTCAGTCCAATCGACGCTGAATTGATGGAATGGGACCTCGTGGACATGTACGACGCGCAAAAGCCGGAAGCCGCGGTTGAGAACCGTCCGGATGTCGAAGCGGTACGACAGGAAGCGCGAGCAGCGTCTGACCGCGTCCAAGCGGCTCGTTGGGACCTCTTTGGCCCAACGCTGACGGCGGAAGCCAGCCTAAGCGGCCTGGGCGGACGCGGCGAGCGCCCCGTACGCGACAGGCTGGAGAACCTAAGCGACGCCATTGGCGGATTCGCGCGCGGAATCAACAACTGGCAAATGGTCTTTGCAGAAGATTCGACGACCCCAATCAGTACGCCTGCAGGCTCGATGGTTGAGACCTTCTACGACTATCGCGATCTATTTCGTGACAGCGAGCAGCATGAAGATCTCCAAGGAAGAGCCAATTTCACGGTCGGGCTGACATGGTCTCTCTCATTCAAAAAGCGCGACCGATTGCGGGAACTGAAAGTAGTGAGCGAGCGCGCACAACTTCGGGTAGAACGGCAGGAAGACCGCGCTAAAGGCGAGGTGCAATCGGCGCGGTCGGCGATGGAGTCCTCGTCCAAGCGCATCGAGTTTGCGCTCGACGAACTCCAAGCAGCCGAGACCAATCACCGCATTGCGCGGGCGCGATTTCGTGAAGGAACCGCCATCGCTATCGAGGTGCTGGATGCCCAGCAAGTCATCGCTCAAGCCCGGCTGAATCTTGCCCGCCACGTGGTTGACTTTAACCTTGCACAAGCCCGCCTTCTGGCCGCCGCGGGGTTGATTGATGTGGAAGACTTTCCGGGAATCCCCATTCGAGACTAAGCAAGTGTGCGCAAGCGTTCGACAAAGTAGAGAAAGTTCGCTGATATCGGGCCGATCTTTAGGATCGAGCAAATGTGATTCGCCGGAATCTCCGCGCAACGTTCATGTAAGAAACTCGCCCCACAAACGACTCATGGAACGTATGAAGCAAGCGGCTCAGAAATCGCGACGATGTGACCTCATCGAATAGGCCGCCGAGAATGCAATTAGTGTAATGCATCCCGGCGGGTGTTTATGAATTAGATCTTGGCTGTAAGGGATTGTGAATAGCGGTCTTGTCCAAAACGCAAGGAGATGTGAAATGGTTGATAAGAGCACTTCTCGACGGGATTTTTCGAAATTGACGCTTGCTGCCGCTGCCGGAATCATGGCGGGATCGGGTGCAGCCTTGGCGCAGGAAGGCTCCGGCACAAAAAAGAAGAAGGAGTTTCCCGTCGATCCGGCACTTTTGTTGCAGGATCCAAACGTTTGCCGGGGACTCAACAGTTGCCAGGGGAAGGGAAAAGGAGAGCACTCCTGCGCTGGCCAGGGAGCGTGCGCAACGGTTGATGCCCACTCCTGCAACGGAATGAACGACTGCAAGGGCCGGGGAGGCTGCGGCGGCTATCCCGGTCAGAACTCATGCAAAGAGCAGGGGCACTGCGCGGTTCCGCTCAGCGAAGATTCCTGGAAACTCGCGCGGAAGCAGTTCGAGCATCTTATGAAAGATATGGATAAGAAGTTCGGAACAGCTCCCGCGGCCTAAATAGTACTCGCCACATCACCTGTCCATCCTCCCGAGCGGGTCGTGTGCCGTAAAAGGGTACGGCCCGCTCGGGCGAACCATCGAGGAACAACAAGTCATCATGGAATCCAATGTTCGTCTTGGAACCCCCAATCTGGGCCTAGGTGTCGGTCTTCGGTCGGTGCATTTTGCGCATATCCTGGAACATTGGCCGGAGGTCGACTGGTTCGAGATCATTAGTGAGAACTTCATGGATTCGCAGGGCAGGCCCCGCTACGTCCTCGAGCAGATCGCGGAGCGCTATCCCGTCGTTATGCATGGGGTTTCACTGTCGATTGGTTCCTCGGACCCGGTCAATCTTAATTACCTGGGTCGCCTGAAGGCGCTCGCGCGGGATATCAAGCCGAAATGGGTTTCAGATCACGTGTGCTGGACGGGTGTGGCGGGCCGCAACACACATGATCTGCTTCCAATACCGTTCACCGAGGAAACGTTGCGTTATGTGATCGAACGTGTTCGCACGGTACAGGACTTTCTAGAACGCCCGCTGGTGCTGGAGAATCCGAGTTCGTACATCGAGTTCCGTGGTTCCACGATGAGTGAATGGGAATTCATCACCCGGTTGGCGGAAGAAACCGGTTGTGGACTGTTGCTTGACGTGAACAACGTTTACGTATCCAGCTTTAACCATGAGCTGGATCCGGTGGAGTTTATCCGGTCTGTACCTCATGACAATATCGTACAGTTTCACTTGGCTGGACACAGCAATTACACGACCCATCTGATCGATACCCACGACAGCCACGTGATCGATCCCGTCTGGGAATTGTATCGCTTGGCGCATCAACTGACCGGAGGGGTCTCCACGTTGCTCGAGTGGGACGCAAGTATTCCCCCGTTTCCGGTGGTACACGATGAGGTACTGAAAGCGAAATCATTCATGACAGAGCATCTTCGGGACCCGGGCGAAGCCGGTAGTTTCGCAGCGACAGCGGGAGCCGAAAAGGAACCGTTCGTGGAGCCGGAAGCTGAGGTGGCCGTACCGCACCCGCTCCATTACGTCACCGCCGACGTCGAATGAGAGTTCCATGAGCCGCGCACAGCACGAATCAGAATTTCCTCGGGAGTGGCCGGAACTATCGGTGGTACAGCGATGGTTTCAAGCGGTCGTGACGCATCCAAAAGGTATCGACGAGGGCGTTGAATCCAATCAGGCCCGTGACTTGATACCCCTGTCGCGAGCGGAGCTGGAGCAAATCGTGACGCGTTCAGGTCGCGTATCGGCGAGAGATCGATTGGCGATCTATGCGAATGCGTACTACGCGCGGCTAATCGAGTGCATGGGTAACTCCTTTCCCATACTTAAACGCACGCTCGGCGACGAATCGTTCAACGGATTCGCCTTTGGTTATCTGCATCAATACCCGTCGGGTTCATACACACTCAGCCGGCTCGGAACCAGATTCGCGGTCTATCTCGACGAAACACGTCCGGACCGCAGCGCATCGGAGCAGCGGGACGAGACATCGGCCACGAATTGGCCGGATTTCCTGGTCGATCTCGCTACATTGGAGTGGACGATTGACGAGGTTTTCGATGGACCCGGGGTGGAAGGAAGGCAAACTCTGCAAACCGAGAATCTACTTGCCATCGACCCCGAGCGTTGGGGTGACGTTGTTTTGCAGACCGTTCCATGCCTGCGCTTGCTCAAGTTTCGCTATCCGGTTAGCGCCTACTACACGGAAATGCGGCAAACCGAAGAAGGACGTGATACGTTGATTCCTGGTCCCCGGGAAACGTATTTGGCTGTGACGCGACGTGGATACGTCGTTCGGCGACATCCGTTAAATCGGGTGCAGTACGACCTCCTCCTGGCTATTCAGCAGGGCTACGCGGTCGGCGAGGCCATTGCCAATGCCTCTTTGTTGAGCGATCTTGATGACGATTCGTTTGCTCGCGAACTGCAGGAGTGGTTTCGCAACTGGACGGAATCGCAGTTCTTCTATAATTTGGACCACCGGCCAACCGGCGAAGAATCGCAAACATTGTAGATTGAACTTTCGAATGGGGGAATGGCGCACATTTGTCTGAAGGTCTGCGGCGTCCCGTTGGAGCGCGCCGCGACGCTCTACGTCTGCCTGAGGAGCGCCATTCTCCCGCCAATTCCTTTCAAGAAGCGAACGCACGTTGAGACGTTTGAGCTTCATCCGCACACGCCCTGCCGTTGCCATTCCGTTCAAGGGATAACGTTTCGATTTGGAATGATATCGCACTTCTGAAGACTCTTCATTAACTCCACTCTATGACGTGGCACTGCTGCTTCTCCGGGTTCCGCATACCGGAGTCCGCGTCTTCAGAAATTCAAAAATGAACCGGGTCCTTCATGCGAGGCTGATACTGACCACGTTCGCCTACGCTGGTGAATTCACTTGTATGACAAAGCGAATTGAATGTAGTACCTTCCCGCACTGCGGCTGGACTGATACCGTCTGCGAAAACAGACAAACCACAAACCGCGCGGGAAGTTCTGGAGAACTCAAAATGCGTCTATTTGTGTTCCCTGCCGTATTCGTTGCAGTCTTTCTGGTTGCCGGGTGTCCAGCCCCCGAGGTGAAAAGCACCGACCGGTTAATCGATCTCGACGGTATCGAAAGAAGCTACCGAGTATATGTTCCGGAATCCCTAGCCGACAACACGCGAGTGCCTTTGGTCCTCGTTCTCCACGGCGCGGGAGGCTCCAGCTCCTCGATCGAACGCTTGACCGGTTTCTCAACGATTGCCGATCGGGAGGGGTTCATCGTCGCTTATCCCGAAGCCGAAGAGCGGTTCTGGAACGACCACGACGACTTGGAGGACCCACACGCAACACCTCCGGACGATACCGGATACCTGAAGGCGGTCATCGAGAAGGTGACTCGCGACTACCCCGTTGATCCGGACCGCGTCTTTGCCGTCGGGCTCTCTAATGGCGGCTTGATGTGTCATCGGCTCGCATGCGAACTCCCACACCTCGTGCGTGCGGTTGGGGGTGTGGCAAGTCAACTCACGGTCTTTACGGAGGAACGATGTACGCGGACGTCTCCAGTACCCATACTGTTGATTAACGGAACCGATGACCCGATCGTGAGTTTTGAGGACACCTCGACCCAAGGCGGCCACCTGGACCCGGAAATTGTGCTCTCGGCAAGGCAGACGGTGGATTCCTGGGTACAGCACAACCGAGCATCGACAGTTCCTGACGTGGCGTACCTTACGGACGAAGACCCCGAGGATGGCACGCGAGTGCGGCAAGAGATCCATTCAGCCGGAGAGGACGGTGCACCGGTGTGGTTCTTTGCCGTAGAGGGCGGAGGTCATAGTTGGCCTGGCGGTCATGTACTCCTATCGAATCCGTTCGATGCACCAATGAGCAACGATATCAGCGCTTCCGAGTTGATAGCAGAATTCTTTCTCAGCCAATAGGCGCCGGCGTACCCGATGCCGTTCAAGCAACTGTAATGCCGGGTGTGCGATACCGGCCGACGCTTCTCGAGCACGCTCGACGCGGGTTTGCAGGACTCAGGGGGGAGACCGAGATAAAGCGAGTTTACAGAATAGTGCAATTGACATACCGACGGCTTACACGAGAATGAATAGGTAGGCCGCAAGGCGTTAGAGAGTACATGTAGCTGGAAGGCATAGACGAACTGTTGGGAGTGTCCGGATTATGAAAAAGTTGATCGTGGTCGCGTTTGTAATTGCGGGGATTAGTTTGGTTTGGATGCTACATCCAACTCATGTCGAAGCCCAGAGTGCTAAAGGGAAGTACCTCATTATTCTTCAGGCTGGGACCGAAAGCCACGAGGGGCTGGCGCGCGCTTTGCACGCGCTCCTTTACACAAGGGAGCTAATCGAGTCCGGGCACGAAGCGGCGCTCATATTTGACGGCGCCGGAACGGAGTGGGCGCGCGATCTGGCGCAACCGGATCATAGGTTACATGGCCAGTATGCTGCCCTTGAGAACCTCGGCGTTACACAGGAGATTTGCGACTACTGCTCGGGTGCCTTTCAGGTAAAGGAAAGTCTCACGGACGAGCAAAGAGGGCTTCTCAACGACGCCTACAGCGGACATCCAAGCATTGTGAAGTGGGTTTCTCAAGGCTACCAGGTTATTGTGCTTTGAGCATCGTGAATAGGGCGTGGCTGGCTTCGCACGCAGACCGGAGTTAGCGCGCGATACGGCGAGGGTGAGTGTATGCCTAGATGGATTCACAGATACTTTGATGGAAGTGAGCGAGACTCGAGATCGCACGTCGGTGATCGTCTGGCATCCGGTCGTCCGAGCGGGATGGACGGCATATTAAGGGACAATTCGGCACGCGGCGACTGTGTACTGCCTATACTTGCGCAAATCCCTCTCGATCCACTGGCGAAATACTGGGATGACTTGTCCGTCCACGTCCGCCCCGGAGATCGTGTACTTCACGTAGGGTCAGGCTACGGTCGATTGACGTTTATGATGGCGCACCGAGTGGGTCCATCTGGTCACGTTCTAGGTGTCGAGTCCTCGGTTTTGCGACTGGCCCAAGCGCGGACGTATCTGGATCTCGTATCCTATCTGTTGTGCTACGCAAATGTTTCATTTGGGCTGGGAGTCGCAACCGACCTCTCGCTGGACCTGGAGTTGGCACGCGAGTGGCTGGTGTGCAATCCGGTAAGAACGCTTGAAGCGTTGGAGCGTTACGAGCTTAAATGCACGGTACTCAGGAACACGCGGCCTTTAGTCCGCGAAGATAGCGTCGACGTGGCGGTTGTAGCCCATGTTCGGGACTTCATCAAGCCCGGCGATGAAAGACGTAAGCTGGCGGGAATTCACCGGGCATTGAGAGAAGGGGGCCGTGCGGTACTGCCCTTCGTCACGCGTCGAGATACAAAGAGGGGCGCTCCCATAGAGAATGGGAAGGCGCAATGGATGCGAGATCACGTCCCTACCGAGCGTGACGTTATGACAAGACTTCAAAACGCGGGGTTCGAGGGCTTTGAAATAGTGAGCCGCAGACCTTTCAGCAGCGAGCTTCGGGATGGAATCGAGCGAGATTTCATAACGGTACAGACATTCAAGTCCGCCGGGAGCTTTCCTTTAAACGGAAGCTCGTCGAACCCTTTCTTCGCCCGGTCAAACCGCCCCATATTCGCGGGCGGCCTCCCGTCACCAACCGAATGGCGCTGGCTGGCGTTCTCTTTGCGCGTCGAAATGGCATTCCGTGGGGCCTAATTCCCAAAGCAATGGGCCGCGGCAGTGGAATGACCTCTTGGCGGCGCCGGGCACTTTGGCGCTCTCGTGGAGATAGGCAGCGAATCCACGAAGTGCTCTTGTCCAAGCTACACCATGCAAACCAGCTATTTCACTTTCTCACAGATAGTCGGTTCTTTCCGTTCAGTTGGCGCAGGGTACAATATGCCCAAGTGAGTGTCGCAGCGGGTGCATCGCAAACACACGGCACTCGATCGTCAATCCGAATATGACGTTGTTGGACGGCACTCTTCCGTAGCACCGGCGCCCTACTCGTTCCTCGTAGATCTTTGAAGGCATTACCCATCATCCACCTCTCGACTTTCCACATCGGAAACCTGCAACAACAGATTCGTATTTCGTTTGCAGCCCGCGTGGTCACCAAGTAGGCAAGGTCACGCCCTACGCCATTTCTTCGCGAACCTCTTGATCGGGTAAGCTCCTCGGGAACATATGTATTTAGCGCACGCCGACTATCATATTTCTGATACTTGGGATTATAGCGGTCTCACGTCTCGTTTGAGGGGTAGATCTCCATTCAACGCCCCTGCATAAACGAGAGTCCTCCGTTCGACGCGTTTGAATAGACGGAGGGCTGACGCCTGGTCATCGTTAGAGAAGACCATCTCTGCGACTGGCAAGAGCACGGTTTCTTCCTTGTCGATGTGATTCTCCAGTTGATCGCAAAACTCCAGCATTGCGCGGGCCAGAGCCACATGAGCGCCCGATTCCCCCAGCTTGGCGGATTCCAAGAGCGTGTCGAGTTGCTCCAGACTTCGGCGAAGTTGGCCGTGCTCGCGTTGAAGGACGACGAGGGCGCCTGCCTTGGTCGGAAAACCCGCCTCAGCGAGCTTGGCGAATATCCCTTTCTCTTCCTTCACCACATGCTGGTCCATGACGAAATCCTTGAAGTAACGGAGGATCGATTCTATTTCCTGTTCATCCACATGGGATGTATCGGATGTGCTTTGCATCGTTGTTGCGACCGTTTTCAGGGTCTCCAAAATGTAGCCGTGTTCCTTGCGTATCTGTTCCGTAGCTTTCATGACACACCCTCCTATGTTGTTTTGCTCATTGCCCGGCGGCCCCGCGCCGCCCGAGCGAAGCGAGTTTCTACTTGCTTGTCTTCTTGAACCGGCCGGCGGCGAACCAAAGTGTCACAATTCCCATAATGAAGAGTACGGCCATTTGGGGCCAGAGGACCGAGGGGCCAACCCCTTTCAAGAAGATCCCCCGAACGATGACCAGGAAATATCGCAGGGGGTTCCCGTAGGTTAGCCACTGGATTGCAATAGGCATGTTCGCGATGGGAAACATGAACCCCGATAGCAGCACCGCCGGAAAGTAGAAAAAGAACGTGCTCATCATGGCCTGTTGCTGCGTCGTACTTACGGTTGAGATGAACAACCCGATTCCCAGCGTGGTCAAGATGTAAAGGCCGGTCGCAACAAACAACAGGACCAGATTTCCACGGATCGGAACTTCGAACCAGAGCACGGCTACGAGTGTGATAATCAGAACATCCACGAAGCCGATAACAGCGAACGGGACGGTTTTCCCCAGGATAAATTCACCGGAGGTAATGGGGGTTACCATGATTTGTTCCATCGTCCCCACTTCCTTCTCTCGAACGACCGCCATACTGGTCAACATCAGCGTGATTAACATGACGAGAATCGCGATCACGCCGGGCACATAGAAATTCCGGCTCTCGAGGTTTGCGTTGAACCAAGCCCGGGTCTCCATGACCAAAGGTTCAGCGCCCGTTGAACCGCCGCCCAAGCGGTCGAGGCGGGTCACGAGCACCTCATTGGAGTAACGGCCTACGACCTTGGCGGAATAGTCCAGGATGATCCCAGCCGTATTCGAGTCCGTACCGTCCACGAATAGTTGGAGTTCCGTGCTTCGGCCGCTTCGCAACCGTTCTTCGAAACCGCGATTGAAGCGCAGGACCGCTTGCGCCTCGCTGCGATCGATAAGATTTTGCGCCTCCGCATCGTTTGAGACGTGCGCCATAAGGTCGAAATAGTCGGTTTCCACGAATCGCGCCGTGAGTTCACGGCTGGCAATCGAATTGTCCAGATCGTACACGGCGATGCGGACGTGTTTGACGTCCGTGGTTACGGCGTAGCCAAAGACAAGGACTTGTACGATTGGCATGACAAAGATCACCGCCCTCATCCGCGGATCGCGAAAGATTTGGATAAACTCCTTGATCAGCATGTGTTTGATTCGCTCAATCATGGCAATGCCTCTCTTTTCTTCACGGTCACGCAAGACGTTTTTCGAATTTCACTATTGCGAGAACGAGCATGCCCGCTCCGAAAAGGACGAGGAGCAGCGCTTCGAAACCCAGGATCTCCAAGCCGACGCCCTTGAGATAGATCCCCTTCAGGAGCGTCACAAAGTAGCGAGCCGGAATCAGGTACGTGAACGCCTGTACGGCCTTCGGCATATTGCCAATCGTGTACATGAACCCGGACAGCAGGAACGACGGAAGAAACGTGAGAATCATCGCCAACTGACTGGCCAGCAGTTGACTCTTGGCCATGATGCTGATGACCATTCCCAAGGCGAGCGCGCCGGCCAGGAAGGCGGCGGACACGGCGAACAGCAAGGGCACACTGCCCCGCAAAGGAACGTCGAATACAAACTCGCCCATGAGTACCGCCAGCAGCACGTCCAGCATCCCGACCGCAAAATAGGGCAAGAGTTTCCCCAGGATAAGCTCCGGCCCTTTGACAGGAGTGGAGATGAGCTGTTCCATCGTGCCCTGCTCCCATTCTTTCGAGACGGTCAGCGAGGTGAGGAGGGCGGCGATCACCATCATAATTACGGCGATAAGACCGGGAATGATGTAGTTCTTTGATTCCAGGTCCGCATTGAACCAGACTCGGGGACGGAAATCGACAGGTTCGCTTGAAGTTTTGCCGGTGATCCGGCGCGTCTGCTCAAGCAAAACGTCCGTTGAATACATCATGGCAACGCTGTCCAGGTAGCCCATGACGATGGTGGCCGTATTCGAGTCGCTGCCGTCCACGATGGCCTGCACGCGAGCCGGCTTCAACGTCGCGGCCTCCGGCGCAAAGTCACGCGGGATGATAAGGCCGGCGAGGACCTCGCCCGTGTCGATGGCCCGCTCGATTTGCGCGTAGTTCGTAGCAAACCCGTGCAGCGAAAAGTAGCGGGAACCGGTGATGTACGCCAAGAGGTCGCGGCTTTCCGGGGTCTGGCTCTGGTCCCAGACGATTACCGGGACATTATCCACGTCGAGCGTGAGCGCGTACCCGAAGAGAATGAGAAGCAACATGGGTATGGCGATAGCCATGCCCAAGCTCCGCGGGTCTCGCACGATGTGAAGGAACTCTTTTCGTGCGACCGCCCATACACGCATTAGCCTCATGCCATCACCTCCGTCTGCGTCGCGTCCTGCATGTCCCGCGCCTCAATCAGCGAAACGAACACGTCTTCCATTGAAGGGGTGATCCGCTCGATACGTCCGGCGGTAAGTTCCACGTCGCGGAGGGCTTCGCGAATCATGAACTCCGCCGAGTCGCCGCGAGCCACAACGTGAAGGCCGTTGCCGAAGAGCGCCACATCTTTCACCACATTGAGGCGTTCGATCTGATCCATGGCTTCGTTCGGGCGGTCACACTGGATCTCCAAAACGTCTTCCTGCATGGTGTCTCTCTTCAACGTCTCGGGTGTGCCTAGCGCGATGAGTTCACCTCGGTAAATCAGCGCGATGCGGTCGCAGTATTCGGCCTCGTCCATGTAGTGCGTCGTTACGAAAACGGTAACGCCCTGCCCCGAAAGTTCGTAGATCAAATCCCAGAATTGCCGGCGGCTGATGGGATCTACTCCGGAGGTGGGCTCATCCAGAAATATCACGGGGGGTTCGTGGACGATGGCGCAACCCAGCGAGAGACGTTGCTTCCAACCTCCGGACAGTAGCCCCGTCCGCGCGTGCCGATGTTCACCCAGGCCCGCCATCTCGAGTACCCACTCTTTGCGCGCCTGTTTCTTTTCACGTGGGATCTGATAGATACCGCTGTAAAAATCGATGTTCTCTTCCACCGTAAGGTCCTCGTAGAGCGAGAACTTCTGACTCATGTAGCCGATATGGGCCTTAATGGATTCAGCCTGGGTCCGCACATCAAACCCCGCCACGGAGCCTTCCCCTTCGGTGGGAGCGAGGATTCCGCAAAGCATGCGGATCGTCGTGGACTTTCCGGCGCCGTTCGGGCCCAGGAATCCGAAGATCTCTCCACGAGCGACCTCGAGTGTGAGGTCCTTCACGGCTCGAAAATCGCCGAACCGGCGGCCAAGACCGGCAATGGTAACGACATTTTCAGTTTGATTTGGCATTGATCGACTCCTCTCCCGAGGCACGTCCCAAGACGGAGACAAATACGTCCTCAAGACTCGGGTCCACGTGGCGAACAGACCGTATTGGGATTTCGTGCCACGAGAGCGCGGCCTCAATTTGAGCGCTGGTTTTCTCCACCGTCTTCGTCACCACGTGAACCCGGTCACCGAACAATCCGGACATGCATGCCGGAAGTTCGGACTGCAATATCCGCGTTGCCCGTCTCGCATCGGCGCATCGCACCTCCAGTATGGAGCCGCGCATGAGCCGCTTGACTTCGTCGGGCGTGCCGGAGGCAAGGAGCCGGCCTTTATGGACCAGCCCGATCCGGTTGCAGCGTTCGGCTTCGTCGAGATAGGCGGTAGATACGAAGATAGTCACATTTTGCCGCAGCAGCTTGTACAGGATGCGCCAGAAGTCCCGGCGTGACACGGGATCCACCCCGTTTGTGGGTTCGTCCAAGAACAGAACCTTCGGGGTATGCACGAGGGCGCACGCCAAGCCCAGTTTCTGCTTCATACCGCCAGACAACTTCCCCGCTTGGCGTTTCTTGAAGGGCGTCAGGTTGCTGAAGCCGAGCAGTTCCTCGATCTTCGCGTCACGGCCGCGACGGGGCACGCTGTAAATGTCGGCATAAAAATGAATGTTCTCCAAGACCGTCAGATCTGGATAAAGACCGAAGCGCTGGCTCATGTAGCCGATCTCCTCCTTGATGGCTTCGGCCTCCCGGACGGTGTCATGGCCGTTCACCCACGCAGTGCCGGAGGTGGGTTTCATGATTGCAGTAAGGAGCCGCATCGTTGTGGTCTTACCGGCGCCATCGGGACCCACAAGGCCGAAGATCTCGCCTTCCGCCACTTCGAGGACCAACTCATCGACCGCCTTTAGCTGACCGAAGGATTGCGAGAGGTTTTCGGTACGTATCGCGGCCATTAGCCTTCTCCCTGGTCGAGGTGAATTTCGGCGTCCGCCGGCATGCCGGGTTTGAGTTCGAAGTCCGGATTGGGGATGTCGATCTTGACGCGATAAACCAGCGTAACCCGTTCCTTGTCCGTCTGAACGTTCTTGGGCGTAAACTCGGCCTCGGAGGAAATAAAGGACACAACACCCCGATAGGCCTTCTCGGGATAGGTATCGGCGCTTACCGTGACCGGCTGACCCAACTTGACCCGCCCGAGGTCCGTTTCGTTGATGTAGCCGCGCAACCAAACGTTTTCGAGGTCACCGACTGTGACAATGGGCGCCCCAGGGGTTACGTATTCTCCGGACTCAACGTGGTCGGCCAATATGATCCCTGATATCGGCGAGGCAATCTTCGTATACGACAGCCGCGTCTCAGCAAGCCGTATGGCTTCTTCGGCACGTGCCAGCTCGGCACGCACTTGCTGGATGGTTTCCTGACGAGGTCCTTCTTTGACTTCGTCGTACCAAGCTTGGGCCTCTGCCAAGGCCGCCCGTGCTTGAGCGATTTCTTCCTGACGGGGCCCTTCCTTCATAAGGTCTAAGCGATCCTGTGCTTCTGCCAAGGTTGCATCTGCCGTCCGGTACTCGGCGAGAGCATTGTCTCGACGCTGCGCCGAAATCACGTCTTCCTGGAAGAGCCACTCGTACCGTTGATAATCGGTCTCTGCCCGTGTCTTCTCGGCCTTCGCCCGTTGAACGACGGCTCTAGCCGAGTCGATCTCCTGCCGGCGGGAACCGGCCAGCAGCTCCGTCAGCCGCGCCTGCGCACGCTCGACCGAGGCCTTGGCTCGCGCGATCTCTTCCGGCCGGGATCCCGCCTCGAGTTCGGCCAGCCTTGCCGCCGCAGCCTCGGCCTCAGCCCGGCGCATGGCCAATTCCTGTTCGAGCTCTTGCCGGTCAAGTCGTGCGATAATTTTGCCGGCCTCGATGGTCTCGCCTTCTGAAACCATTCGAGCCTCCACCCAGCCGGCGGTTTTGAAACTGGTTTCAACATCTGTCACTTCGATATTCCCTGAGATACGCACCGTGTGATCGACACGGGCCTGCGCGTTTCGTGTGAACCGGAAAGCCGACAATCCGGCGATCAGCGCAAGCGCGAGCACGGCGATGATTCGTAGTTTGTTTCGCATAGCCTATCTCCTTTGTGAAAATGAATTCACATTGTGAACATAAGAACATTTGCAGCGCTTTGGGAGTCTTTTCCTGTACTTGTGGCCGTGTTCGCCGACGATGTCTTGCCGCCCCACGGCCTCATTTTCTGTCGAGCCCTGCAAACAATCCGTCTGCCCCGCCCGGCAACGTGATTCCCAGGGCCGCCGTCCTTCGTGTGACGACTACTATGTAGTCGTATCTTTCTTGCCCACGAGTGGGTTTCCTTCAGGTTTTCACCTCAGTAGTTTTCACGCCGCTGCTGGCGTCTCTGCGCCGGCCGTCATGCCCGTCCTCTATGGTCTCGCGGAAGACGCGCCACGCTTTTTCCACGTGCTTGGTTGCGTCGAAGCCCCCGTCACTTATGTGCCATAAGATCGCTGCGGGTTGGACAAGCCCGAGGAACATCACCGCGAGGTCGCCGGGCAGCATGTCGCGTCGAACGTTTCCCGCTTCCTGCGCATCGCGAAAGAATGCCGCGACATGGTCTAGGTAGCGTTGGATCAGGTTATGAACCCGCGCTCTGCGTTGCGAACTGGCGCCATAGACCTCTTCCGAGAACACGAGCCTCGGAATGCCGGCGTTCTCCCGGATCAAGGACACATGCCGCTTCAAGAGGGATTCCAAGGCGACCAGCGGTTCATCCGCATCGCCGCTCGCTGCCGTCACGTTGGCGAGTAAACGCGATTCAATCAATCCCAACAGCCCGTCGATAATCCCTTCCTTGTTCTCGAAATGCCGATAGATTGCCGAGGGCACCAGTCCCACCCGTCGTGCTACCGCGCCGAGGTTGAGGCCTTTCATGCCTTTTCGGGAGACCACATCGAGCGCCGCGAGCAGAATCTGTTCCTGACGAGTCTCGGTATCCAGTTTTTCTCTTGCCATGAAATTATCCTATAGTGAAAGTATATTCACAATATACCACAAGATCCGGAATTCGTCAAGTTTTATGGAAAATTTGCTGTTCACATGTAAATATTTCAAACATAATACTTTATGTATACATATTTGCTTATAGAAACTACAAATTGCAAAGAGAATTCACTTTGAAATGTTCAATATCATGAATATAAATTCACTTCTGCCTCAAAGAGACGCAGTCTGCGTTCAGCGATAGTTCTTTTGTTCGCGTCGCTTGCCCGTCAATGGATCATATGGGAAATAGTAAGCCGTTAAATGAAAAACAGGAATGTCATCCGCAGAGGAAGGGCAAAACAGCAGAACGTGGGACAACCTCCAGGGATCTGTTACCCCCGCGTTTTACGAGGAGTGTTCCGTCACTGCACAAGGACCGGAGGCTTCTCAGAGTGCGCCAACGTGTAACTCAATGGGTATTAGCGTTTTGACCTACTTGCTTGGTAATGAATTGTGAGTGTCGTCGTTGCAATCGTGGGCGGTCCGATCGGGCGGAATTGAGTCCCGTCAATCATCTTGTTGGTCACGGCCCTCGCTGCTGCCACGAATCGGCGACCCCTATCCATGGACATGTGAACAACGGAAGCACTCAAGGTTGAACCAAGTGGTTCGTCCCTGATAACATCCAGACCGGTCGGTATGTTACCGAGGAGAATCCTATGCCACGCGCAGCATCGAGCCGGGATGTGCTTATCAACAATGCGGAACAGTTAGTGCATCGACAGGGCTTCGCAGCGACCTCGGTGAACGACATACTTGCCGTTTCCGGAGTGACAAAGGGTGCTCTTTACCATCATTTTCCCGGAAAAGACGAACTGGAATTGGCCGTGCTGGAGCGCGCCGGGAAAAGGTTCCTGGAATGGATGGATGTAGTGCTTGCCGGTCCTACTCCTCGTTGCAAGCTTGAGTGCTTCTTCGCAGCCGCACTGAATCACCATCGGAAGGAGCGTTTTGCCGGGGGGTGTCTGTTCGGCAACACGGCGCTCGAAATGAGCGACGTGAACCGCCGCTATGCCGATTACGTTGACGACGTGTTCTGCAAGTGGTCGAGCAAAATTGAAGCGGTAGTACGTGCCGGACAGAAGTCCCGTGAAGTGCGGGACGATATTTCCGCGCGAGATCTAGCCGAGACTATCGTGGCCAGCATGGAAGGGGGCATCATGCTATCGCGCCTGCGGAAGAACGAAAAGCCCCTCCGGATTTGCGTCGAATCATTGAAGACGTTCTTGTGGCCAAAGGGGACATCATGAAAGTACTGGCGATTAGCGGGAGTCCGCGTCAAGATTCGACGACCGACCAACTGGTCCGGGAGGTACTCGCCGGCGTTGAAGGATGTGAAACGGAATTCGTGTCGCTCGCCGGGAGGAGGATTGCCCCGTGTAGAGCGTGCCTCGGATGCGTGGAAGGCAACGTCTGCGTGCTGGATGATGACTTTCGGGAGATGCGCGAAAAGATTGTCACGGCCGACGGTTACATCATTGGGGCTCCCACGTACTATAGCCAACTCAACAGCTTGACCCATGCGTTCCTGGAGCGCTGGTATCAATTTCGCCATCGGGCAGCCAAGCTAGTAGCGGGGCGTCTGGGCGTTGCCGTTGGGGTCGGCGGGGGCGGAGGGAATGCCGCCGCTAATGGGATTCGCGCGTTCTTTGAGTACAACGAGGTCGAATGCATCGGCCACGTCACCGCCCAAGGCGCTGCGAACTGCTTTACCTGCGGCTACGGCGAAACCTGCACGGTGGGCGCCATTCATGCCAGTTTTCCGTCCGGTACTAAGATAACGGACGCGATTACGCCTTCATTGTGCAAGCAGCCCGATGCTGTAGCGGATGCACGCGCACTCGGCAGGCGGCTTGGCAAGCGTCTGCGAAATGGCGATGCAACAGGAGGTGTCAATTGAACCGGCGCGGGCCGCACGGCGAAGTTTGATGCACGTCACGTAGCCACTCGGGAGATACAGGAAGATGATTCAAGCGATTTCAGTGACTGCCATGGCGTGCCTTCTCTCGGCTCAAGCACTTCCGGCTGTGTCCAATGGTACTGAAGCGTCCACGGTGGCATCTTCGGTAGCGGAAGTCATGGAGCGAATCAGGGTATTTCCTTTTAACCCGATTGAATATGGCCGCTCGCAGGAACCTCTACTCGACCATGATGGCGTGGCCGACCTCGCTGATGCAGCGTGGCGCGTTCGGCTTCTGGCGATTCGCGATCTTGCCCGGTTAGGCCGTGATGCCATACCGGAGGTTATTGAATTCGTTCATGATGAGAATCCTCACGTACGGCATGTGGCGGCTTTTGTGCTCGGTCTCAGCCCCGGAGAGAATTCGGAATCGGCTCTCATCGGACTTCTGGCTCAGGACCCAGACCCTGTTGTCCGGTCCCAGGCGGCGATCTCTTTGGCCCAACTCAAGAGTGAAGCGGCGCTGCCGGTTTTGGAAGACTCGGCGAAGAACGATTCGAGCCGAGACGTCCGGCACCAATGCGATCTTGCAGTCTACCGAGTCACGCAGTACCAGGGTCCGGACACGGATCTTGCAACCGCGTATGCCGAGCTGGACGAATCGATGTTCGATCTAATAACCGTGGGAAAGCCAGCCATCGATTTTGAACTGGCCGACACGGATGGAAAGTCGTGGCGGCTCTCCGATTTCCGCGGGAAGAAGAACGTCGTTCTCATTTGGATTTTTGCGGACTGGTGCCCGGTTTGTCACAACGAATTCCGGGAATTGATTGAACTCCGAGAACAGTATGAGACGAATGATATAGAAGTCGTCACGATCGAGTGCCACGATATATACCGGTGCCGGGTCATGGTTGGCCGCGAGTTCCAGCCCGAGTATTGGTTCTCCAAGGTGTCCCCGCAAGGATTCTACGTAGGCAAAATCTGGTGGCGGCATCTGGTTGATGTCGCTGGCAAGGTAGGCGCAACATACGGGGTCCAACCGATGGAGTTTGTCGTCCACGCGGAATGGATTAATCGCCCGGCTACCGTGATCGTGGATAAAGAGGGAATCGTGCGGTTCGCCTACTATGGGACATACTGGGGAGACCGGCCAAGCATAGAGCAAACACTCGAGATGATCGAAACGGGGGATTTCGAGTTCGAGCACCCGATGCGCCTGAAAATCAAAGGGACTCACGAAACCGCTGAATAGACGATGGTTCACTGTTTGGGCTCTGCGACACTCGTAGAGCCGCTAGGGATGCAGACGTAGACAGGTCATCGACGGGAATCTGCAACGGAATTCCGGGGATTCACATGAAAGACGAGAGTTCAACCAACCCACGGCAGCCTCAAGTGCCTCCACAGGCGGCCCGCATCAACCCTGGCGAATGGGTGGACGCCCATGGGGATGTGCTCTATCGGTATGCGCTGGCAAGGGTTCGTCGATCCGACCTTGCGGAAGATATGGTGCAGGAAACCTTCCTTGCGGCGCTCAAATCAATGGACCGATTTCAAGGGCGGTCTAAAGAACGCACGTGGCTGACCGGAATCTTGCGGCACAAGATACTGGATTTCTACCGGTCCCGAAGCCGGGGTTTGCCCGAGTCGGACGGAATCAGCCACGAAGATTGGCTGGCGCCTTTTTTTGACGAAAAAGGAAGCTGGATTAGTCCACCAGACCCAAATGCGATTCATCCCGAATCCCTCGTAGAACGGGACGAGTTTTGGGCGGTCTTCGATTCTTGCCTTGATACGCTTCCACTTCGAACGAGGGACGCGTTCGTGCGGCGAGTCGTCGAGGACGAGGACATCAACGCAATTTGTAAGACTCTTGCCGTTACCGCGACTAATTTGTATGTGATACTATTTCGAGCCAGGACCCAAATGAGGCACTGCCTGACACTGAAGTGGTTCCAAGAGCAGGAGATGCGACCGCCGTCGTAACCAATACCCGATGATTCCGATGATGATAAGCTGCAAGAAAGCTGCCGATCTTACGTGCGCGAGCCTGGATCGTCCGTTATCCTTCTCCGAAAAATTCCAGTGGCGTTTTCATCTGCTCATGTGCGCCGCATGCAAAGGGTTTCAGAAACAGAACCACGATTTGCTTCGCCTTTTCGAGAAACGGTTTCGAAGCCCCGACACGCCCCTGCCTCAACTACCCCCTGACGCCTGCGAGCGCCTAAAACGCCGTCTTCGTGAGGCATCCCACGATTTGTCGTCAGAATAGAGTCCCTTCTCTGCTTACCGGTCGCATTGCCGCTGATCTCTCCTGTAAGAAGCACCTCTGCTACTCGACTCATCCGTGGAACAATTGAACAGTGATGCAATCCGAACGCTGACCGCGGGAGATTTGGAGTCGAATCTGAAAATTCTGCTGCTCAAAGCAGAACTCGTAGTACTGGCTCCACAGACAGTTCAGAGTCGACGTTGTGTAAGTCATCTTGAACCGTGACCCGGTAAATCCACGGTGCGGAACAGCCGACTTCATTCGGATGTCACAACGCGAAGGTGTATTCACATGAATGATAAGAAGACTACGGGGCCTGAGCGGCTGGCTTTTGGGAAACCTGGCATCGATCCTCGATGGACACGCGGCGACAAGGATGCGGTAGGAACGGCCTATTCGTCGTCTAGCCGCGTCTGGTTCACGCTGTCGGCCGGTATTCTGAACGAGGTTCACTTCCCCACGATCGACCGGCCACAGGTTCGCGATCTTCAGTTTCTCATTACGGACGGCGAGTCGTTCTTCCACGATGAGCGCCGTCATCTCGACCGCAGCATCCGCGAGTTGTCGCATCATGCCTTGGGCTATGAGGTTACGAATGCTGATCGTGAGGGACGGTATCGCATTATCAAGGAGGTGATCGCCGATCCACACCACGCCTGCGTCTTGATCCATATGCGACTGGAAGCCAAGGAACCACTGCTGCGCAAGCTGAGACTGTTTTCACTCCTGGCGCCCCATTTGGAGGTCGGCGGCTCCCGAAACAGCGGGTACTCGATCGAAATCGCCGGCCGTCACATCCAGGTGGCACAGAAGGGGGAGACGTGGTTGGCAATTGCTGCGTCCATCCCGTTTGTGCGCCGCTCGTGTGGGTACGTGGGAAGTTCGGATGGTTGGACCGATCTGGCTGACAACTTCGAGATGGACTGGGAGTTCGACTCGGCGGAGGACGGAAACATCGCGTTGACGGGCGAATTGGACCTGCGGCGCGGCCACGAGTTCACATTGGGGATGGCGTTCGGACTTGGGCGACATGATGCGGTCACGACACTCCTTCAATCGCTTGGCGTACCCTTCGCCGAACATCACGAGAGGTTCATCGAGCAGTGGGAGCGGGTCTGCAAGAATGTTCTTCCGGTGAAGAAGAGAGTGACCGGCGATAACGTCCGCCTGTACCACACGAGTCACAGCTTGCTTTTGGCCCATGAGGACAAGAACTATCCTGGCGCGATGATTGCCTCGTTGAGCATCCCGTGGGGCGAGGCCCGGGGCGACGAGGATATCGGCGGATATCATCTGGTCTGGACGCGCGACATGGTAAACAGCGCCACCGGCTTGCTCGCTGCGGGCAACACCGAGACGCCATTGCGGTCCCTGATCTTCCTCGCCTGCTCGCAACAATCCGATGGCGGATTTCATCAGAATTTTTGGATCAATGGCGAGCCGCACTGGACCGGCATTCAACTCGATGAAGTCGCGTTTCCGATCATGCTGGCGTGGCGGTTACACGAGGCGGACGTGCTGCGCGATTTCGACCCGTACCCCATGGTGCTGCGTGCCGCCAGCTATCTTGTGCGGCAGGGACCGGCGACACCGCAGGAACGTTGGGAGGAGAACAGCGGGTATTCGCCGTCCACGTTGGCTTCCAACATTGCCGCGCTGATATGCGCCGCGAGTTTCGCGCGGCACCGAGGCGATAACGATACCGCTTGTTTTCTCGAGCAATACGCGGATTTTCTCGAATGCCACGTAGAATCATGGACGGTCACAACGCAAGGGACACTCGTGCCGGATATTCCCCGGCACTTCATTCGAATCCACCCGGTCGATGTAACCGATCCCGAGCCGAACGAGGATCCGAATTCCGGAACATTGCTCGTTCGCAATCGGGCGCCGGGCGAACAATACGCGTTCCCGGCCAAAGAAATCGTAGATGCGGGGTTCCTGGAGCTTGTCCGCTACGGTATTCGCAAACCGGGCGATCCGCTCGTGGAGGATTCGCTCCGCGTGGTGGATTCCCTGCTCAAAGTCAACACCCCGGCGGGCCCGAGCTGGCGTCGTTACAACCACGACGGTTACGGACAGCGGGAGGACGGCGGTCCTTTTCAAGACTGGGGAAAAGGGCGAGCCTGGCCGCTGCTGACCGGCGAGCGCGGACATTACGAGTTTGCAGCCGGCCGCGACGTTGCGCCTTATCTTCGCGCGCTCGAAGGCTTTGCCAATTCCAGCGGACTCTTGCCCGAACAAATCTGGGATGAGCCGGACCGCCCAGAGTTGCACTTGTTCTTCGGTGGACCAACAGGCTCGGCAACTCCGCTAATGTGGGCCCATGCCGAATACATCAAACTGCTTCGCTCAGCGAGTGAAGGCAACGTCTTTGACCTGATTCCCGCTGTCGCCGACCGCTATCAGCAACGTCGCGACTGCATGACGTTGGAGGTCTGGAAACCAAATCGTCGCGTCCGCATCATTCGGCCCGGCGTGACGCTGCGCATTCAGGCACCGGCTTCATTTCGGCTTCACTGGTCGCAGGATGAATGGAAGACGACGCAAGATACAACCGCCATCGACACGGCATTGAACATCCACTACGTCGATATTTCTGTCCCGGAGAGACAGTTCGGCCGTATCCACTTCACCTTCTTCTGGACAGACGAGGATCGGTGGGAAGACCGTGATTATCAAAGCGACGTTCACAAA
>CAZWDH010000062.1:0-26334 GCA_964632865.1 uncultured Nitrospiraceae bacterium | reverse complement strand
GATCTGGTCCGTGATAATCACGAGCGACGCAATGATCGCCAACTGCACGATGATGCGGATGCTGTTCGGCACCGCGTTGCGGATGAAGCTCACGGAAACGCTGGACAATGCCGTTACCGCCGTCAGGGCCACACACATCACGAGGGCTGTGTCGAGTTTGGTGGTGACGGCAAGCGCCGAACAAATCCCCAATACCTGAAGGGCGATGGGGTTGTTGTTGAACAGCGGATCAATGAGCGCCGCTCTCTGCTGTTTTCCAAGCGCCATAGTTACTGGTTTCCTTTCTCGCGGAAATTCTCGAGGTAGGGTCCAAACCCGTTCTCGCCCAGCCAAAACTGAAGAAGATTGGTGACGCCATTGGCCGTCAGGGTCGCACCTGACAACCCGTCCACCGAATAAGGATCCTCTTCCGGCGGACCGGCCGGTCCTTTGATGACGTGAATTGCCGGTTCCCACTCTTCGTTGTAGGCTTTGCGTCCGGGCCAGCGGGACTTCCAGCGCGGATTGTCGACCTCGCCGCCCAGGCCCGGGGTTTCTCCATGCTGGTAAAAGGTCAAGCCCTCGATGGTCCTCGCGTCCTCGTCCAGAGCCAGGTATCCGTACAACGTGGACCAGAGGCCCTTGCCCTCGACGGGAAGGATGATTTCGGCGACCTCCCCATCTTCCATGACATGGTAGACCAGCGCATTGTTCGGTACTCGGCGGACTTGCGCCTTGTTTGACGGAGCTTTTTCGGATCGATCCGGGTCTTTTGCGGCCTTCTGCTGGTCGAAGGAAGCTGGGTCAATCTCATCTTCCGGCACGTATTCGCCCGTGTCGAGATTTACCACGCGGGGCACGATGTTCTTGGAAAACCGCTCCTGCACCTCGGCCGCGGGCAGGGACTCCCCCTCTTCCATCAGGCCGCTCACGGCCAGCACCTTCTGTTGCCGGTCCAGGAGCTTGTTGGCTTCCTGCCGGGACCGCAACGCCACGGCGCTGGTCGATACCAGGAGCGAGCAAATCAAACAGACCACGCCCGCAAAGATGAACGTATAAACTGTGTCGTTAAGCCGCACTGCGCGCTAACCTCCGTTTGATATTCCCCTTCACGACGAAGTGATCGATCAACGGGGCAAACATATTCATGAACAAAATCGCGAGCATCCATCCCTCCGGATAGGCGGGATTGAGCACGCGGACCAGAATGCCCATGACGCCGATGCCGATCCCGTAGAACCACTTCCCACGCTCGGTGAACGCGGACGAAACCGGGTCGGTGGCCATGTAGACCGCTGCGAAGGCGAAGCTCCCGATCACCCAGTGCCAATAAAAAGGCACGCTGAAGAAGGGATTCGTCTCGGAGCCTATCAGATTGAGTGTGACCGACATGACCAAGCTGCCGATGAGGCACCCGGCCATCGTGCGCCACGAGCCAACTCCGGTCAGGATCAAAACCACGGCGCCGAGCAAGGCAAAGAACGCGGACGTCTCGCCCATGGAGCCGGGTTCCAATCCAAAGAAGGCCTGCCACCATCCCAAATCGTTCCGCAAAACGCTGACACCATCCTCCGTCGCCCGCGCCAGCCACGTGGCCCCGCTATAGCCGTCGGCCGACGTTTGCGCGGCGATCCAGACCTTGTCGCCCGAGATCTGCGCAGGATACGCGAAGAACAGGAACGCGCGGGATACGAGTGCGGGATTGAAGATATTCATCCCGGTGCCGCCGAAGATTTCTTTTCCGACGACCACGCCGAAACTGATGCCGATGGCCACCTGCCACAAGGGTATCGTGGGAGGCAGGATCAGCGGAAACAGCGCGCTCGTGACGAGGAACCCCTCGTTTACGTCGTGCTTGCGCACGATAGCGAAGAGCACTTCCCAGAGACCGCCCGCCGCGAGCGTCACGATATACACGGGCAGGAAGAAAAGTGCGCCGTACACAAGGCATCCCAAGAAACTCGACGAATCGTGGGCAAACCCCAAAGTGGTGTACACACTCGTTTGCCAGCCGGGCCACGCGCTCGCGCCGCCTTCTACGGCGAGGTTGGCCTGATACCCCGTGTTGTACATGGCCATGGCCATGCACGGGAGCAGCGCGACGACCACGATGATCATCATGCGCTTGAGATCGATACCGTCCCGGACGTGCGAAGCGCTGTGGGTCACTTCATCGGGCGTGAAAAGAAATGTGTCGTTCGCCTCGAAGAGGGGGTACAACTTCTCCAGCTTGCCGCCCTTCTCGAATAGCGGACGCTGCTTCTCCTGCAAATCGCGTAGGAACTTCATTAGCCTTCCCTATCGATGACTTCCAGATTGCTCCGGAGAATGGTGCCGTAGTCGTACTTGCCCGGGCACACGAATGTGCACAAGGCCAAATCCTCTTCGTCCAATTCGAGACAGCCGAGCTGTTCTGCCACCTCGAGATCCTTGGATATCAACGCCCGAAGCAGGTGCGTGGCCATAATGTCCATGGGCATGACGCGCTCGTACATGCCCACGGGGACCATGGCGCGCTTGGACCCGTTTAGCGAGGTTGTGAAATCAAAGCTTTTCCCATTGAGGATCCGGGATATGAAGATATTCAGTACAGAATACTTGTGTTTTCCCGGGGCCAACCAACCCAGGAACTCTCGTTCGCGACCCTCGCGCAACACCGACACCTGCTGGTGATGGCGTCCCAGGAAACCGAGAACCTCACCCTGGGCTTGCCGGCCCGAAAGCACGGAGCCCGAAATGACCCGAGTCTCGCCTTCTTTCAATTCGCCCTCGGTGAGGTCGTCGAGCGATGCGCCCAGACGCGTCTGGAGGAGGCGCGGGTTGGTCGCCATGGGACCTGCCAACGAAACGACACGATCCACGCGCAATTTGCCGGTCTTGAACAGATGACCGATGGCGACAACATCCTGCAACCCGATGTGCCACACCGTCTTTTCCCGATGGACCGGATCCAGCAGGTGGATGTGCAGTCCGGCATTCCCGGCAGGATGGCGGCCTTCAAATTCTTCGATGGTAATGCCCGTGTTCGGGTTCGCGGGAATCGACGCGCCTTTGGCCTTGCACAGGAACGTCTTGCCCTCGGTCAATTTGGCAATGCAGATCAGACCCCGCTGAAAATCGTCCTCGTGGCCTGCCAGGATTCTCTCAACCGACGGCGCGAGGGGATTCGTGTCGATCGCCGTCACGAAAATGGAATGGGGTTCGGTTCCCGGTTCCGGAATCTTGCTGAAGGGGCGCGTGCGAAACGCGGTCCAAAGGCCCGACTCCACCAGCAACGCGGTGATCTGGTCGCGGCTGAGGCCCGCCGGATCGTTCCCGGTATGGTTTTCAAAGGCGACGACATCGGCGTCTGTGGTGGTGCCTTTGCGTTCTGCTTCATTCAGTTCAATCACCAGCGATTGAAACGCGCGTTTGGCGCCGCGATGGATAGCGGTGACCGTGCCCGCGCCCGGAGCCGTGTAACGGACGCCCGGCGTCTTCTTATCCTCAAAAAGGAGTTCTCCCCGTCGAACCGTATCGCCAACCTGGACGGCCATCGTCGGCTTCATGCCGACGTAATCGTCTCCAAGAATCGCTACGGTTCTCGGAGGCTTGGCCGCGTCGATTTCCTGCGATGGCGCCCCGGAAATCGGGAGGTCCAAACCTTTCTTGATGGTGTGTACAGCCATTGTCACATCCTGTTCCTAGCCCAAACCCAGTGGAGCCCCCAGAGCCGCGCGCGGGACCCGGGCGCGGCTGGATTCCGGCATGCGCTCATCGATGGCACACATCGGGGATTTAGAAGATCGCTATCTCGTTCCGGGGAGCAGAAACCCGAAGTCGGAGCTGCTGAAATCAAAGATTTCCTGGGGCGAAATCGTCTCACCCAGCCATACCCGGAACCCAAAAACCATATCTCAGCCTTACTTGCGCTCCTGCAACCGCTCGCACGCACAAGTGGCCGCTATTTTGCCATAAATTCGGGCGCAATACAACACGCGGTTTGCAGAGGCCAAAATGCACATTCGTCCCGAAAAATAAGGCCAGAATTAAATTAGAATTGCGCTTATATGCTTCAGTTATCCGCTAAACCAATATTTAAATTGCTCCATTTTTCACGATTAGATCAACACCCGGAATCGGATGATTTATTCGATATTCCGCGTTCGGGTAACAGCCACATTCAGCCGTTGACCAAAGGCGCCGAAGCGGTCGGAACGCATGTACAAGCGGCCCGCGCCCCGGAGGCCCAGATCCGCCTCCAACATCTCGAATCGGCGGATGGGGCCGGTGAGAAGCGCCTGTGTGTCATCGCCCGCCGACTCCCACACCAGTCGACAGTCATCCGAATCCCACGCAGCATCACCCGTGTTGAGCGCGAAAACACGTAGCAATCCTTCCGGGGAGGTTTCCACCCAGATTTCCGCGTTCAGGTATTGCACTGGCCCCGGCGCCTCGAAGGGGATTCCGCCGACGCCGGTGAATGGGCAGGTAGACGAGGTTGTCTCGCTGCCGTTCGTCCGGATTTGGGGGAGCATCCCATTGGCATAGGCGAACGCGAAGGCGCTCGAATATCGCTCTACCGCGCCCGCGAGTCCCTCCACGAACTCGTCCCGCTCCACGACGAGGGTCTTCGCGTGTTCGCGGGATGAATGTGGCGGCGCCTCGGCAATCCGTGTCAGGTGAACGGTGGCGGGACGCGGCAGCCCGTCCGGGGCAATGATCCCGTAGTCGCTTCGTTCGTCGACCCGCAGGCCGCCCGGGTACCACCAACCCGCCCAGCCGTTTGCGCTACTTAGGCGAATCATGTCCGCGAAGGCTTCGTAGAGCAGGGCTTGGGTTTCCAGGGCCTCTGTCCCACCGTTCAGCACCGAGTACCCAAACTCGGCCCAGAACACGGGCTTGCCGTTTCCGGCCCAGCGCGCATACGCCGTGACGAAGGCCGCGTCGGAAATGTTCTTGGGGCCATAGCCGTAGCCCTCGGGTGACAGGAAATCCAGATGCGCCGCGCCGCTCGTCAGTTGAAAGGGCATGACGCGAACGACGCCTTTCGTGCCGGTGCCGCCGTAACCCGTGCGCACACCGAAGAGATGCGAGTCGTCCACTTGTCGCGCGAGCCGCACGATCTCGCCGTAACGGCGGCTGATGAGATCGTCCGCAAAGCGGCGATAGGCGGCAACCATGATACGGTGCGGCCCGTCGTTGCGCAGTTGATCGTCTGTCGGACCGGAAATCGAACCGTCTTCCCGGTTCACGGGGATCCCCCACACCGCCTCCGCACGCGCGATGCTGCCGTACTGCTCCTCGATCCATTCAACAAACAGCGGATCGTACCGGCGTCGTTCGTGAAAAACGCCCATGCGCGGTTCCCACGCGAGGTCGTAGGCAAAGACGTTTGGATTTCCGCGCAGGTTTGCGGCGCGCATGAGCTCGAGGAACGGCCGTTGCGACAGATCGTCTGAGGGATCGGGATGAAGTGGATGCGCGCCGCGCAGAAAGATGTTGACCTTAATGCCGTAGCGTCCGCACCGCGCGAGAAGGTCGTGGAGCTGCGGCACCTGGTTGAGTTGCTCGAATTGAATGCTGACGAGATTCACGCCGAGCCGGTTCAGCGTCGCGAGATCTTGATCGACAAGTTCGGGGATATAGTCGGCGGGGCTCAGCCAGTGGGAGTAATACTCCGGCGGCTCCATTCCCGCGACGTATCCGGGCCAGAAGTTGATCCCGTTGGCGAACCAGGGCTCGCCGTTCAACGTGAAATGCCCATCGCGCACGGAGACGGTATCCCCGGCTGTATCGTCGGCGAGTAGTACCGGAGCAGGAAACTCCGGCTTGCCTTTCGCGAGACGCGCTGCGAGTTCATCGACAATGATGGCGACTTCGTCGGACTCCGGCTCCCAACCAATCAGCGTGCACGACGACCCGTTGCGATACCACGTGGTTGACACGGGCGTCGCAATCCAACGCCCATCCACATCAAAGGCCTTCACGAGAGGTTCCCACACGTAGGGGCGCTCCTCGGCGTCATGCATGGGACGCGCAATCGGAGAGAGAATCTCTGTAGGTACGGTCACGTTGCCTATGGAGAAGCCTTGAACCGGCTCCGTTCGCACTGCCGTCGTCGAGAATAGCTTGTACGAGGGGCTGAACCCCTCGAGCTTCGGGGGCGAAACGTGAATGACGTCCGTGCCGCACGTACCCGTCGCGACGTCTTCGATTCGATACGAGTACTGGCCGGCGTGCAGTTGCTGATGGCTTGCCGCGAACCCGAACTGCATTGCCGCAAGATTGGCAAAGTTTGGAACGTCACCCTTGAAGCCGCGATTGGCGGGAGAGCCGTCATTCCAGAATTGAAATCCGGTGTGGTGAATCCCCACTTCGCGCTGTTCGGCCGCCAGCGGCGCTTTCGCCATCCAGCGGGTGCCGTCCTTCTCTCGAACCTCGACCAGTAGCGTCGAGGCCGGACCGCTTCCTGAGAGACGGAATCGAAGCGTGTCATGTTCGGCCGGCGCGGGGTCGTGTACCGGAATCTCGCGCACCATCCAGCTTGCCGCTTCCGGGATGGTCAACTCCGCTGCGTATCCATTTGCCGAAGGCGTGTAGGTTGCAGTGCCACCCGCGCTGCCGGAACTATGGGACGGGGGATTGGCATTGACCGCGGCCCAATCCACCAGCAAATGCTCCGGCTCGACGCCCGCCAGCAATTCGTCGAGACCAACCCAATCACCTTCTGCATCACGAAAGAGGAGTTCTTCAAAGGGCGGACCGCCGACCGCCACCACGTGTCCACCTCGCTCCAGGAATTCCTGAAGCGGAGGAAGGGCCACGGCGGGAAAGGCGCGGGATTGAAGCAGTATTAATAACGTGTCTGGCGACAGCGCGGGGATGCCCTCTATCCCGGTTGTAGCGTACTCGCCCGGGTCCGCGGTCAAGCCGTCGACATCGAAGACGGCCACATTCGATGGTGGCGCTGCCAGCGCGATAAGCGCAGCAAACAATACATACATAGCCGGAAAGTCCCCCGTTCCCCGCGGCGTGCCGTTCGGCACCTTCGTTCACGCCACTATGCCACAGGAAACAGGTCTTGAACCACGCGGAGAAAACGCGTGCTGCGCTCGGCGAGCGCGGCACTACGGGGGATGACTTGTTTGAGTCGAACTGCGCGTCGCTCAGCTCGTTCCGCCAATCGCGACTTTCAAGGCGACTGCCGCTTGCTCGAGGTTGAGATCGCGGGCGACAATCGTGCCGTCGGGGCCGATGAGCCAGAGTGACGGGATGGCCGTGATGCCCCACTCTCCAATGATGACGTTGTCGGGGCCCCAGCCGTCGCCACCGACTTGCGTCCAGCCGAGGTGTTGTTGATCCACGAACTGTTTCGGGGCCTCGACTTCCTGATCGAAGTTCACGCCGACGAACGCGGCCTTCCCGGTTTCGCCGAACTCTTCCCACAAGGGCTTCAGCCGCAACAGCCCTTGCCGGCACGGGGCGCACCACATGGCCCAGAAATCGAGGAGCACCCAGCGGCCACGCAGTTGCGCAAGGTCGAATTCCTCCTTGCCGAAGGTCCACGCGCGAAGGTCCGGCGCGGGCTCACCCTCGACCGGGACCGGTGACGGCTCCAGAATGACCGGCGGGATCTGCGCGGCCTTACCTGCATTCGGTGCGACGATGAACTCTTGCTCGCCGGTCCAACGCGCCCGGCCGACGCCGCAGGTCATATCGGGTGACGGCGTACGGACCTCGATGCGAAGGTGATAGTTTCCCGCGGGCAGTCCGTCGAGCGAAAAGGTACCGTCCGTGTCGATCGAGGGGACATACTCCTCGTGGTACCCTTCGAGCATATCCTCTCCGTCGCCCGGGAGCCGTTCGGCGACGGCGATAACAACTTTCTTTTCAACCGCCTCGCGAAACGCTTCCAATGCCTCTGTGTTATCCGGGTCGATACGCCCTTGCGCGGCGCCATTGGCGGTCCCAATATCGAGCGTACACTCCTCGCCGGGTTCGGGAATGATCAAGCCGGTATGCGACATCTCGGCGTGCCGGTCTCCAACGACCTGATACCCGATGCGTATCGGCTGCGCAGGCAGATGACCAAACTCGTAACTGCCATCCACGTGCGTTACCGTGTTGAGTATCCACTGCACCGGCGGTTGAACTGCTTCCTCGTCAATGGACAACACTTCCGCGAAGATACGCCCATTCGCCATGGGTTGCCCGCCTTGCCGGACCGATCCTTTGACCCGCGCCCAGGAGGTGAGGGTAAGCACGCCGCCTCGCGGCAACGACTCGATCGAGGCCCAGGCGTAGCCGTCCTGGTGCGTTGCGAACAGATACGCGGGACCCACATCCGGCGGAAGCTCGAAGTGGCCCAGCGAATTCGTCTCATCCACCACGTCCGGAGAGGCGATGTACCCCAGTTCCATTTGGCCGTTGAGGATGAAGGCCTTTCGGCCCTTCCCGACCCAGGCAACCTTCGCGCCAGCCACGGGCCGTCCATCGGAGTACTTGACGGTGCCGGTCCATGGCTCCCCGCGCGTGAGCCGAATCACAGCGGGCTCACCCTTCTCGCCAAGTTGTAGCGACGGCGTCACCGCGGGCAGGTAGCCATCCGCAAAGACGCCGGCGACAAATTCCATCGCGCTGGGCCAGCTTGCATGAAACCCCGTCACTCGTACCGAGAACTGCCCGTCTTCATCGTCGATCTTATTGACGCGCCCCATGCTGTTCCAGTGGTTGAGATCCATGTCGGGTAGATACCAACCCGTCCGGACCTCGTACTTTGGAATAGGCTCGCCTGTTGCGTCGTCCAATACGGTACCTTCAAACAACGGAGGCTCGAACATAACGATGTTGTAGGGTTCATCCCGTGGAACCAGCACGTCGCTCGACATGCCGAGAAACTTCCGGTCCGTAGTCCCGCGCTCAACACCGAAGGAGAATTGGACGACGCCTTCCAGGGGCACGTGATGCATGACGAATAGCCCGTCGCTGTCCGCATGCGCTCCCATCGAGATCCGGTACTGCCGATCGAGCCGCCATTCCGATCCATAGATATAAGCGGTCGGGAGCGGCTGGCCATCCATATCCGTAATGCGGCCAAGAATCGTGCCGCCCTCGCTCAGTTCCACCTCAACGGGCGCATCCGAGCGGACATCGACCGCGACGACACGCGGCGCATGTCCACGCGCACTAATCTGGAGACTTCGATCGCCTTCGGGGAGTCCGCTTACCGTAAACGTTCCATCCACCTTTGTCCTCACGCTGTACCGGTCCTCGATGGGCGCGTTCGCGGTGGGTTCGGGTCCGCCAGCGTTCGCCCCATAGTAGGAGTGCGGCAGCACCAACGCGTCTCCAACCGGTTCGCCTGCAGCGTTGCGAACCGTGCCGCTCACGGAAAGCCCGCATGCGAGCGTGGAGACCGCAGTTCCATCCTTCAGGCGTTCAAGAGGCGGACTTTCCGGAGGCCAGGTCAGGACGGACCCCACGTAGTCCACATGTTGGATGCGCAAGTCCGCCTGATTCAGATTGGCCGGCAACCACACACTCCAGCGCCCTTCTTCATCGGTGGCGGCGTAGGCCTGTTCTACGAACCCCTCCCGCAAGTGGTACATGACTTCCACGGCCGCTCCTACGATGGGCTGCCCTGATGGATCCCGCACGAATCCGCCGTATGAGTCGGTCTTGGGACGCCCCATCAATTCAGAGATCCGGTCCGCGTTTCTGCCTTCGAGTTTCTGGTTCTGGAGGATGTTCTGCTTGGTCGCCTCGGACACCGTCAGCGTCGGGAATGTCAGACTCCGCGGCGGGTCCATCAGTACCGTTGTTGACCAATTACCCGGCGCTTCATCGCCCGGTGGAACGACCCGCGCTTCGAGCACGAGGCCCTCCCCAACGGGAAGATCGCGGGTTTCAAAATGGCCATTCATGTCCGCTGGATAACGACCAAGCTCAAAAGCCTCGCCTCCGGCGGTTGTGGCGCGGACCTGGACGTGGGCCAGCGGAACGCCCTTGCCCTCTGCATCGACCACGCGGCCGTAGAAGTGCGAGACGCCGTATTCGAGGACGACACGAATCGGTTCGTCTTGCGACATTTCGGGCACCGTGAACAAGGCAGCTCGATTGAATACGTGCGAATAGGCCACCCACTTCGTTCCCGCGGCATCCTCCGGCAACGTAAATCGCCCGTCCACGTCGGAGGTTGGACCTTCCCATAGATCGTCAGGAAAGTTTCGGAGAAACTGAATGTCCGGACGTGGGTAACCGTCTGCGCTTACGACGACACCGTGAATTCCAGAAAATGTCGGCGTGGTATCTTCTGCCGCGCCAGCCGGAGGCTTTTGGGCCAATTGCGCGGGAGGGGTCGGCTCTTCGACAGCCGTCGCGACGCCAGAATCGGCCAAGGTCCGGTTGGACGCTACATACCATGCACCGACGCCAATCGCGGTCGACGCAACGGCAATGGCAACGGCGACCTTCACCGTCAACCATCCCACGACACCGGTTCCACCCGCCGCGCCTGCGTTCACGCCGGTGCCCGCCAAGGCGAGTTTGGCCAATGCCGCGGTGGTCGCGGGCGGGGCCGCTTCCGCGGCATGGGCGCCCAACATCGCACCAAGGGCGGCGCCGGGCACGATCACGCCCCGTTCTTTGAGCGTCGTGCGAATCGCCTCAATGCCGCGATGGATGCGGCGGGTCACGCCCGACCGGGTAATGTGCAACGTGGACGCCACGTCATCGTGCGTGCGCCCTTCGAGGAAGTGATAGATGATGGGCAGGCGCAGCTCCTCGGGGAGCGCCGCAACCGCTTCGTCGACGTGCTCCTGAAGATCCTGCCAACTGACTTCCCGGGAGGGGCGCGCTGCCGCATACGCTTCCTCTCGTTGGCGGCGGCGACCGGAAGCGCGCATGCGGTCAAGACAAGCGTTGGTGGCGACGCGGTGCAGCCAACCGCCAATGGCTTGGTCGTGTCGCAGCTCGGTCTGGCTCAGCTTGACGAAGCATTCTTGAACGACGTCCTCGGCCTCGGTGTCGCCGAGAATCCTGCGACAGGTGCCGTAGACCATGCCCACGTGGCGTTGTACCAGTTCCGCGAAGGCCTCCGCGTCGGATCGGCGGCGCCATCGGTGCATCAAAGCTGCGTCGGATTGTGACATCGTGCGTCATCCCCTCGTGTCGGGTGTCTCAACATCTACTCTACCCGGTTAACGACGCCGAATGGGATTTGGTGAGTGGGAAGAACTGAGGGACAGCAGGGACAGCAGGGACAACAAGGGCATCGAGGTTAGCGACAACGGAGCCGCAGAACCAACAGGAGGCATTCTCTTGAAAAGCTTCCCAAACCACGCCGTATCCGTGCCATGGCGAAGTCAAGTGCGCGGACCGCTCCGATCCTGCAACTCGGCTGGCAGGGCCTGTCCCTGTTGTCCTTGCGGTCCTTGTTGTCTCTGCTGTCCCTGATGTCCCTCCGGCCTCGTGGTCTGCGGCCCACATTCCACAAAACAACGGCGGGGCGGCTCACCGTGGAGCGCCCCGCCTGTTTTGCGAGAGAAAATCTTCTTGTGCGCCTATGCGCCGCCGTCCGTTTCGCCTTCCTTGGGAAGCGCGGCAACTTTCGCGGCGTCTCCGGTGACCGGCGCGGTGGAAACCTCCGCGACCTGAGAACCGGAGGCCACGTCCCAAACGGCTACGCGGCCGGTCCAGCTTCCGGCAAGCACCAGTGAGCCTTCTGCGCCGAAACAAGCCTGGTACCCCCAGTCCTGCAGCTGCTCGTACTTGGCGAGTTCTTTGCCGGCCGAATCCCAGCGCTTGGTCAGTTTGTCGACGCCCGTCGTAACCAGCTCGTTGGCGGCGCTGAAGTCCACGCTAAGCACGCCGCCACCGTGGGCGTTAATCGAGCGCTCTTGTTTGTACTTCCACGTGTCCCAGAGGCGTACGGTGCCATCGTCACTCGCGGAAGCAAGGAGGACGGAATCGGCGCTGTACGACAAATCGTTTACGGCGCCGTTGTGTCCGCGCAACGCTTCGACCGCACGTCCGTTGGCGGCCTGCCACAGAAGCAGCCCGCCACTGCGATCGGCGCTGGCGAGCAATTCACCGTCCGGGCTGAACTTCACGGAGTAAATCCAGTCCGTGTGATCGGTCATGCGGTACAAGAGCGATCCGTCTTCCACGGAATAGACCTTCACCACTTTGCTGGGCCCACCAAGGGCGAGCATGCGATGGTCGGGACTGATGTCCACGGCCATAATGGAATCATATTCTTCCCCGTAGGTCCCGACGCGTTCGCCCGTACGCACGTTCCACACGGCGACGCGACCGGAATCACCTTCGATGCCGCCCGCGGCCACTAACACTTCGCCGTTGACACTGAAGGTCATGGAATAGACTTCGCCTTCCGGGAAGGGCAACGCGCCGAGCAACGTGTACGAGGTCAAATCATACAGAAGAATCTGCCGGTAACCGGCGACTGCTGCCAACGGCGAGCGCGGATTGGTCGCCACGGCGCGCGCAACCACGGCCTTCGCCAATTCCGGTGCGGGCGCGGGCAACTGGACTTCCGGCATGGGCGGCGGTCCATCGACGATATTGGCGGCGACAAATACCGCCATGTCCTTCTCTTCCTCTTTCGCTTCTTTCTTCATGGCCACCTTGGCGTTAGCGTCTGCCGGCGCGCCAAGGTTGATCCACTGCTCGATGAGCGCCAACTGCTCCGCCGTCAAGGGGTCGCCGGACGGCGGCATCTTGGGTTCTTCCGCGCCACTGATGAGACGGAAAAGGCGGCTATCCCCGGCTTGCCCCGCGGTGACCACGGCGCCGGAACTACCGCCTTCCATAAGATTGATATACGTGTCCAACGCAAGCCCGCTACGGCGCGTGTCGAGGTTATGACACTTGGCGCAGCGCTGCTTGAATATGGGCAGGATGTGATCCTGGTAATTGACCGCGGGAGCTGCGGCCTCTTCCTTCTTCATCTCCATGGCCGGCGCAGCCTCGGGCGCGGGTGCGGGAGCTTCCGCCTTCGCCATGGCCGTCTCGCCGCCGCCAAAGACCTTGCTGAGCGCGGCCGTCGCGGCTTTGAGTTGTTCCAGTTGGGTGCCGATACCGGCCGCCTTCTTCTCCAGCTCATCGGCTTGCTGTTTGAGACCATTCGCTTCGGCCGCCAAAGCTTCGGACTGTTTCTGGTACTCGTCCATGCGCGCCTTTACGACTGCAGGATCAAGCGTGACCAGCTGGTCGATGACCGCGTCCACCGCTTCGGGCGCGGGCGGATCGGATTGTACGGGGACGGTGCCGATGCCGAAGACCAGCGCGAAGATGAGCGCGGAACTGCACAGACGGTGCAGGACGCGGCACATCGACAAACCTTGCGGGCGCATTCGGCAATTATGTTGCATACCAATCATTGCTTCAGGCTTCCTTACGGTTGCAGTTACTCAGCGGGAGCGGGCTCGGCCGGCTTCTCGGGCGCGGGCTCGGCCGGCGCTTCGGCGGGGGCCGCTTCCGCAGGTTGCTCGGCGGGCGGCGCCGCAGCGGCGGCCATCGCGCCGGTAAACGCCTGCATCGCGGCCATGCGCGCTTTCAGCGCATTCGCCTGCGCTTCGATCTGGTTGGCTTTCTCGCGAAGTTGCTGCGCTTCAGCCGTAAGCTGGCCCATCTGCTCCTGCAACGCGGTCACGCGCGCGCTCAGCGCCTCGGGACCGAGTTTGGCCAGTTCCTCCAACACCTTGTCCGCCTGCGCCGCAGGATCGGGCGCGGGTTCAGCCGGAGCGGCCTCGGCCGGTGGCGCCTCGGCAGGCGGGGCCTCCGCAGCGGGCGCGGCTTCTTCCGCGTGCGCGATGATTCCCGTCGCGCCGAACGAAAAACCAATCAGGGTAAGCGCCAACAATGCGCGAAAGGATCGATTCTCACACATGAACTCAAACCTCCTACCGTAGGTTGTCCCCACTGGCGTCGCTCGCGCGGCCGCTAGTGATTGAAAATAAACTCTTTCGAATTCAGCACGCTCCAGAAGGTGTCCTCCAGAGCGATTCGTTTGTCTTCAGCGGAGGCGATATAGGTTTCGACTTGCTGCTTCTCCGCATCCGTCGGCGGTCGCGAATACGCGGCCAACCAAAGCTGATGGATCGCGTCGGCCGGGGCCGTCTCGCTCGCCACGAGTTGCTCCAACCGCCCTTCCTTGGCCTTGAGGGCGGATTGCACGGTGTCGCCGTTCACGAGATGGAGCACCTGTGCCAGCGTGGGCTCGGCGCGTCGTTCACAGGCGCACACCGTATCCCGCGCCGGGCGGCCAAACAGGGTCAAGAAATAGTTGCCCGACGGGCCATCGGCCACTTCCACCGCACGCGCGCCGAGTGGCAGGCTCGGGAACTTCACCTTACTCATCGTGACCTTGCTGATCGCGTCCAGCAGGATTTCCGCCGGCAACCGCCGAACCAGCGCGCGGGAGAAGTTGCGCTCGTCTTTGATCGACGGGTCGCGGGGCTGCGTGCTCATCTGATAGGTGTACGACGTGCAGATGTCCCGCACCAGACGCCGAAGATCGTACTCGTACTCCTGGAGCTTGTCCGCGAGTTTCTCCTGCAATTCCGGATGGCTCGGCGGATTGGTAACGCGGACGTCGTCAGGCGGATCGGTTATCCCCCTGCCAAAGAACTGGTCCCAGACCCGGTTCGCCACGCACTCGGCAAACCATGGATTATCAGGCGCCGTGATCCATTCCGCGAGTGCTGCACGCCGGTCACGGCTGCTGACGTCGGGATATTCGCCGCCGAGGAACTTGGGCTTGGCGACGGAATTGTCCTTGATGTTCTTCACATCTCCGGAACGCTTGTCGAAAATAATCTTCTCCCGCGGATCGGTCGATCCTTTCTGGCCCACCTGGGCAAAGAAAGCGGAGAAGGAGTAATAGTCGTCCATCGTCCACCGCTCGAATGGGTGGTTGTGGCATTGCGCGCACTGGAGCTGAATGCCCAGAAACACTTGCGCCACGTTCTCAGCCATTTTGGTGGGGTTCGGCTCCGCCGCGTAGAAGTTGGTCGCGGGCGATGTGAAGTTCCCGCCCTGAGCGGTCAACAGTTCGCGAACAAGCTGATCCAGCGGTTTGTTCTGCGTGAAAGACTGGCGCAACCAATCGTTGTACCGGTGCAATGCCTTCCGATCGATCACGTTAGCGGCAGTCTGAACGCGAAGCAGATCCGCCCACTTCATGGACCAGAGTTCGGTGAACTCGGGCCGCTGCAACAACGCGTCGACGAGCCGTTCCCGCTTGTCCGCGCCTTCGTCGGCCAGGAATGCCTGCGTCTCTTCCACGGTTGGGAGCACGCCGAGCACGTCAAGATACACGCGCCGCACGAACACCTCGTCCGAGCATCGCGTTGCTGGCGGGATGCGGAGCTTCTTGAGCTTGTCGAATATCAATTCATCGATGAAGTTCGCGGGGACGGCATCCTGCGGCCATTCCATAGTCAGCCCCTGCGGAAGCACGATCACCTGAGACACGACCGCAAAGGTGCCGAACCGGGCCATCACGTAGGCCTCGCCTCGCTCGCCGGCCGTGGCAACGCCTTTTTCCGGATCGAAACCAACAGTCAGTTCATCGCTGGAACTCATAATGGCAAGACTGGTCACGTCGCGATCGGTGCCGTCGGAGTAGGTCGCGCGCACGACGTAGCGCTGCTGCGCGCCGGTCCCTTCGAGAACTGAGGCCTTGGGCAGAATCTCAACACCGGTCAGAGCCGGCGGTTCGCCAGGATCGTTCTTCGCGCCGTCGGCGATCCATCGATGGATCGTTGCGTACAACGCGCTGTTTTCTTCAAAGCGTTCGCCGCCTTCGTGATCCACCTGTCCCGTCGCCTTGGTCAGCATCAGGCTGTCGTCGGGGCTGCCCGCGTTGAGCCGCCGCGCCCGGTTGTCGCGCGTGAGGTTGATGTAGTCCATGGATGGGTCAAACCCGAACAGGCTCACCCGGAAACCGTTCTTGCCCTGTGCGCTGCCGTGGCAAGCGCCCGAGTTGCAGCCCGCCTTCATGAGGGCCGGTTCGATATCGTTCCGGAAACTGGGCGAGGGATTGACGCCCGCGTTTTGCACCTTGACGGGGATGGTTGCCGTAAGGTCACCAACGGCTATCGTCGCCGTCGTTTCGCCGTCCGCAACGGGCCGGAACTCGCGGGCTTCCGCATCCCAGGAAGCGATGCCTTCCTGGGCAAAGGTCACGGAGACTTCCGCGGTGCGATCGAGGGTCACCCCGTCATCGCGCGTCGCTACGGCCGCGATGCGTTGTGAATCGCGCTGGTTGTCCAACTGCACATTGGCAGGAAAGACGGTGAAGGTATCCGCCATCGCGAATGGTGCCGCAACTGCCAATGCAACAACCATCATCGCGAAGTTGCTCACGTTCGTTCTTCTATCGATCCGCATGTAACGCTCGACCTCTAAGTTGTCGTTGCGATTTACCTGATTTCAGCCGCCGGATTTACGTAGTAGTTGGGAAACGCGTCTTGCGCGCGGGTTCGTCCGGTTTCTTCTCCTCCGGCTTCGGCGGAGGCGGCGCGGCCTCTTTCAACTCCGGCGGCAGAGGTTTGTAGATGACAAGGCTTCCACCACCGGACTGATGCAGCACGTCCTCGCCCTCTTTGACCAGCGTGGTCCGGACGAAGAGATTCTCGAATTTTCCATCCGGCGCATCCGCCGCCACCTCGATGGGGAATTTCAACGCCGTCGTGCCGGCGACGAGATCCTGCGGGGCCGCGGTTACGCCTTTCGGCAATCCGAGCAATTCCGCCTTAAATGTGCCTTCGTAGGCCTGTGCCTCGGTGACATTCACAACCAGTTCCGTCGGCTTACCCTGCTCGGTCTCAGCCTTCGTCACTTCAAAGGTGACCCAGGGAGCTTCTATGGTGATGGGCGTCAACGCGGTGCTCACGGTGTACCCTGCGCTCGAACCCACTACGGCGATCCGGCGCGGTCCCGCGGGGGCATTATTGTTGGCGTTGATCAAAATGGTGGTCTCGGTCGCATCCGGCGGAATCTCCGCCGTACCGGCGCCGAGCCCCGGCGGAAGCCACGGGATGCGCAACGTTATCTTCTCATTAAATCCTTCAGCCCGCGTCGCCACCACCTTTAGCTGCCGCGACCCGTTCTGCACGATGGGCGCTTTGGGAACCACGAGGTCTATCTTGAAGGGGATCGCATCGGTGACGGCGAGCGCCAGGCGTTTCACCGGGCGTGCCCAAAACACAACCTTGTTGTTTCCGTGGATCAGTTCCACGTCGTAATTGATGCCGCCTTTCACTTCCGCGCCTTCCTGATTCAGGCTTCCATTGAATGCGAGCAGGCTACCGGCCACCGGTGCTTCCGGAGTGGCTTCAATCACCATAGGCATCGTGGGCTGGCCGGCGGGAAACTCATCCATGTCAGCGGTCAACCCTTCCGGCAATCCATCGACACCGATTGTAAGCGGCCCATCAAAGTCGGCTCGCGTCGCCGAAACAATCGTAAACGCGCGATTTCCCGCGGGTACGTTCATGTACGCGGCATCGTTTTCAATGAACCCGAATTTCAGGCGAGGCTGTACGGGCGAAACTTCCACGCGATAGGCGTAGGTGGGCCCGCCGCCGCCCAGATGATCGGTGACGCGCACGGTGTGCACGCCGTCTTCTGCCAAGGTGACCCGGGCGAGACTGTCCACACCCACGCCGTCGTCGTTGGCGGCGAGCTGACTTCCGGATGGGTTGTTGATAACGAGCACACTGTCCAAGGGCGAACCCAATTCTCGCGCGAAGACGCGAACGTCGTAAACTTGGTCCTTCTTGCCCTCGAACGAAAACCAGTCCGCATCGCCGGGCTCCGCGAGCACGCCATTAAACGCCCCCGGCGCCTGACCGGCGGTAGCCTGATCGGGCGCGTTGTTGGGTTCGGCTTCCACGATGTTGGGAAGGTCGTTTATCCGGAACGGAATCTGAGAGGGCGCCGTCCCCGCGTCGCTGGCCGGCTGCAACAATGCGGTGCCGAACTCAGCGGCGGGCGCAGTCACGGTCTGTGCCGCGAGCACCGGATCGCCCAGCCACGAAACGTTCACTTCCGCGCCCGGGGCCGCGCCCAGCGGCGACACCATCATGGGCCGGGGAAACTGGCCGACGTGCAGTCGGTAGTGATAACCGCCGCCTCCGCCGTAGGCGGATTCGCTCACGGCGACGACATAACGGCCAGCTTCGCCGCCCGTGTACACGAATGCGGCGTCCTGCTTGAGCAAGGCCGTGTCGTCTTCCGCGATAATCTCATGACCGGAGGGGCTGAACAAACGCAGTTTCGCATCGAAAAGAGGACCGCCCAACCGCATGGCTTCCACTTCAGCGGCCAACCGGCCGCCTTCGGCCAGTTCGACGGCGAAGTAATCCACATCTTCCCCGCCGATTACACCGTTGACCGTGGTCCCTACAGGGATCGCGGGCGCAGATGCCGCGTCGTTGTTGGTGGCCTCGTCCTCGTTGATCTCGGTCAAGGTGCCCACGCTGAACAACTTCAAATTGGAAACGCCGCCACGCGTGCGGATTCGTATCGCATGCGTACCCAACCGGCAATCGGCGGCGATATCCAACTTGCATTTCACTTTCCCATCGTCCACGTGCGTAAGTTCCGCCAAGGATATGCCGGGATCGTGAAACGTCAGGTCGACGGCATCTTTCAGGTTGGAACCCTGAAACTCCACCTCGACCTGTCCGCCACGGGAAGCGCCGCGCGGTACGATGTTTCCCAAAGAGGGAACCGCCGCGGACGCAACAGCGCCAGCCGTCAAGACCAGCGTCGCGAGTATTAAGCCACTTCGAAGCATCGTGCCCCCACGTCGTTTCTGATGAAATCCGGTCAGGCAATGACGTTCGCGATGGGATCGCCGCCGCGAACGATGTCGATGGGCCGGTCGCCCGGGCTCATCAGTTTGCGCGTCGGGTCGATGCCCAACTGCGAGAATATAGTCGCCGCGATATCGCCGGGACCCACGGGGGAATCCGTTGGCTCGGAACCGTACGCGTCAGTCTTACCATGAATCACGCCGCCTTTGACGCCACCGCCGGCCAGCACCACGCTGAAGGCCTTGGGCCAATGGTCGCGGCCGCCGTCCTTGTTGATCCGGACGGTCCTACCGAATTCGGTCGACAATACAACCATCGTCTTTTCCAGCAGACCGCGGCTTTCGAGGTCGGCGATGAGCGTGGCCACGCCCTGATCGAGCGGTGGCACGCGGCCTTCCATGGCGGCTTTGATCTTTTCATGATGGTCCCAGCCGCCATCGATGACGCTGACAAACCGGGCGCCCGCCTCGACAAGCCGTCGGGAAAGCAGCAAACGCTGCCCCATGGCGTTGCGCCCATAGCGGTCCTTGATGTCGTCCGGTTCCGCTGCCACGTTAAATGCCTCGCGCGCGGACTGCGAACTGATAAGCGCGTAGGCGCGCTGGTAATAACTGTCCATGGCGTCCAGCGAGTCGCCACTTTCCAGTTCTTTGAAATGGCTGTCGACCGTGGCCAACAACGACTTCCGGGCCTCCATGCGGGCAGGATCGACGCCTTCCGGAAGGTTCAAGTCACGCACCTGGAAATTCTTGGCTGACGGCTCTCCGCCGACACTGAACGGTCCATACGCTGAACTGAGGTAGCCGGTGCCCATAAAGGGGTCGCCGGCGCCAGGGATGGCGATGTACGGCGGCAAGTCGTTGCGTGGCCCGTACTCGTGGGCCACCACCGAACCAATGCTCGGATAGACAATCGCCGGACTCGGCCGGTATCCGGTCAGCATGTTGTGAGTGCCGCGCTCGTGGGCGGCTTCACCGTGGGTAACCGAACGAAGCACGCAGAGCTTGTCGGCGCAGTTGGCCATGTTCTTCATGAGACCGCCGAATACGTCACCCGTGTTCGTATTCACGGTACCCAATTCTCCACGGTACTCGACCGGTGCGTAAGGCTTCGGGTCGAAGGTATCGACGTGGCTCATTCCGCCTGCAAGATAAATGAAGATGACGGACTGGGCTTTGGCGCTATTTTCCGCTTCCTGCCCACTGGCCTCCAAGGCCCGGAAATAATCGCCCAGCGTCAACCCGAGGCCAGAAATGACGCCGACTTTCAGAAATTCGCGGCGCTGCATACGCTGGAATTGGTGATAGCCTTGGCACCCCTGGTGTTTCTCATGCTTCGAGTCCGCCACGTCAAGTCCTCCTTTTTCAAGGCATTACGCCATGGTCATGCTGTCGCTGCTGGGATCGTGCAAGAATGGAAGCCCCGTGAGACGGAACTTTCAGCGGAGAAACGGCATAAATCACATGAAGCTAGCCGCTTAGATATGATCGACACCCTCGTTCGCTTGCAGCTTTCCCCAAATGGCTCAACCAGTACCTGCATACTATATACTGAAACTCTGCGAAAAGTTGCATCATTTCCGCCGGTTCTGCATTTCCATTTAGACGAGCTACGAGACGGATTGATTCGACTTGAATGACAACCGAAGACGCAGGGGGCCCAGTTCACTCTCGAATGGGACTTCTACCCAAACCGCTTTGGATGGCGAGTACACGTCGAAATCGTCGCCTCGAAAGACGACGGGCAGGCTCAGTTCCAGCGTTTGTTTGACTTTTTGGGAGAGTTTGGCTTTCGCGGAGCCCCCTACAATGTTCACCATTTCGGCGATGGCATCCGACACGCTTTCGTCATCATCCGCCACTTCAATGCCCAGCAGCCGCGCGACCATCCGCTGACAGGTATGCGCAGGCAGCGCCAGCGCGACAGTTCCGCGCATGATACCGCTGAACCCAATGAGGGCCATGACCTCATGAGGCATCTGGTGGCCCTCCGTGATGGAGAGCCCGGTTCTTACGACCTTCGACGAAAGTAGCGTTCCGAACAATTCGTAAATGCTCTCGACAAACGGATTGACGAACTCGACGTTCAAGCGGTGTGTTCTCCTGTCCTGAGCCGGGAAGAGAAGATCCCCCAATGGTGAGAGCATACCATCGCTGCTTCGCAATAGGAAAGCACGTTCGAGACCATGGGCAGGAAGGCATGGTTGCGCGTGGACAGACTCTGGAGACTCGCACTTTACGTATACCTATCGAAATTCTCCGTCCCGCCTTCACCCTTTGCGCCTACCGTTCAATCGGTGAAAGCCGCGAAAGACCCGCGTCCGCAATGATTGACTTGAGGACGGACCGATCCTTATACTTACGCTCGGAGTCAAGGAAGTTACTTTTTCGCTCTACGACGCATTTCGGAGCAAAAGGGATCCGGTGACATGGGTTTCACTCGCCGCAGTGGCGTTTTTTCTGCTGTTAGACTGGCCAGGCCGAACGCGGGGTTGTTCGAGCTAACCTTATATCTGACAATAGCATAGACACTACAACTGCGACTCACCCTTCCCTTTGACCTCCTCAATGCCTTGAGCAGGGTTCACAACAGACGTCCCGTGTCGGGATGGAGGTCTAGTACATGTTTTCTGATCCACTGATTTTCGCGTGGATCGGAGCAGGTTTCGTGGCGGGGCTGGTCGTCGCCGTGGTCGGCGCCAGCTTGTTCGGGAGGAGTTTGCTGGGGAAAGCGCGTCGCGACGCGGCCCAGACTATTTCAGACGCAGAGCGCGAAGCCGCTTCGATCATCAAAGAAGCGAACACAACCATCAAGGAACAGCGAATCCAGCTTCGGGAAGAGGCGGAACGGGAGGCTCGAGAATTTCGGAAAGAACTGGTAGCCCTCGAAAAGCGAATCCTGGCAAAAGAAGAAACGGTTGACAAGCGCGTGGAAGCCATCGAGCGCAAAGCCGGAGAACTGACGGCGAAAGAACGCGACCTCGGCGTAAGAGAATCTGCTCTCGGCAAAGAAAAGGAAAAACTCACTCACGTTATTGCGGAGCAGACCCAGAAGCTGGAGTACATCTCCGGCATGAGCGCGGACGAAGCGCGCAAGGAATTGTTTCAGCAACTTGAAACCGAGGTTCGCCGCGATACGGCGGTTCGCTTGAAGCGGATCGAAGAGGAACTCGTCGAGAACGCGGACAAGAAGGCCAAGTGGGTTATCGCACAGGCGATACAACGTTGCGCAGCGGACCACGTGGCGGAGACCACAGTGTCTGTTGTCCCGCTGCCCAACGACGAAATGAAGGGGCGTATCATTGGACGGGAAGGCCGGAATATTCGCGCCCTCGAAAGCGCCACCGGCATCAACATCATCATCGATGACACGCCGGAAGCCGTGATCCTGTCTGGATTCGATCCAGTGCGCCGGGAGATTGCCCGAATCACCCTGGAACGCTTGATTACGGACGGCCGCATCCACCCCGCCCGCATCGAAGAGGTCGTCGAGAAGGTCAAGGAAGAGATGGCCAAGACGATCAAGGAGATGGGCGAACAGGCGTGCCTCGAAGTTGACGTTCACGGCCTTCACCCCGAGATCATCAAGCTCCTGGGACGCCTGAGTTATCGAACTTCGTACGGCCAGAACGTGCTGAAGCACTCGATGGAAGTGTGTCACCTCGCGGGGATTATGGCGTCTGAACTCGGGCTGAACGTGCCGGAAACGAAACGGGCCGCGCTCATCCACGATATCGGAAAATCCATCAGCCACGAAGTGGAAGGATCCCACGCCGTCATCGGGCACGATTTCGTAAAGAAGTATGGTGAAAGCGAGTCGATTGCGAACGCGGTCGGCGCCCACCACAACGAGATGGAACAGAAGACCGTTATGGCGGTCCTCGTGCAGGCGGCGGACGCCTTGTCGGCGGCCCGGCCCGGCGCGCGACGCGAGACGGTGGAAACCTACATTAAGCGCCTCGAACAGCTCGAAGAGATTGCCGACGCGTTCCCGGGCGTGGAAAAGTCCTACGCGTTGCAGGCGGGACGGGAGATCCGAATTGCCGTACAGCCCGACCGGATCACCGATGCCGAAGCCATGCAGTTGGCGCGCGACGTGGCGCGCAAGGTGGAAGCCGAAATGACGTATCCCGGCCAGATCCGGGTAACGGTGATTCGCGAGACACGCGCATCCGAATTGGCGAAGTAGTTCCGGTCCGATGCGTATCCTGTTCATCGGCGACATTGTCGGAAGCGTTGGCCGCGGTTGCATCAAGCGGTGGTTGCCCGAGTTGCGGGAAACGTACGCGATTGACTTGGTTCTGGCGAATGGGGAGAATGCCGCGGGCGGGCTGGGCGCTACGCCATCGATCTTGAAGGAACTCCAGGAGATGGGGATCCAGGGGATCACGATGGGGAACCATACGTGGCGCAAGCGCGAACTCGTGCAGGGAATCGAGTCGGCAGGTCCCGTGATTCGTCCCGCCAATTATTCTGACCAAGCGCCCGGCCAGGGCAGCATGGTTGTCACGTTGGATGATGGTCGCTCTGTCGGAGTGGTCAATTTAATTGGCAGGGTCTACATGGAGCCTTTTGCCAGCCCTTTTGAGGCCGGTCTTCGAGAGGTACAAGGACTCCGTGAGAAGACGCGATTGATCCTGGTGGACTTTCATGCGGAAGCCACCGCGGAGAAGGTCGCGATGGGTTGGTACCTGGACGGGCATTGCACCGCGGTGGTGGGGACGCACACCCACGTGCAAACGGCCGACGAGCGGGTACTCCCCAAGGGTACAGCGTACATCACCGATGTGGGAATGACAGGGCCCTTCGATTCGGTAATTGGGTTGGATCGCCACCTGAGCGTGCAGAAGTTCCTGACGGGAATGCCGGTACCCCATACGGTGGCAAACGAGCGGCCCGGGATTTGTGCGGTGGTGATTGATGCGGACGATGACACCGGTTGCGCTCGAAGCATTACGCGCGTGCAGCGCACCGCGGACAACGACGCGCCAGTATCGTAGGGATTGAATGCCGGCGCGATTCCGTGCGCGCTGTACACACGGCCCAGGCATTGCGTACACCTGAGTCCCAGCGGTCGGTAATGCGTCACTGCGTTTACGCCATCTTGAACGGTAGCACGATACACCCGCGTTACGCGGTTTGGGAACATACGAACACTCGATGTATTTCAAACAACTTGAGATGACCGGCTTCAAATCGTTCGCGGACCGGACGGTCCTTCGTATGGAGCCGGGCGTCACGGCGATTGTCGGCCCGAACGGGTGCGGCAAGAGCAATATTCTCGATGCCTTGCGTTGGGTGCTGGGAGAACAGCGCGCCAAGGAGCTTCGCGGCTCCCACATGCAGGACGTCGTGTTCAACGGCAGTGAAAATCGCCATGCCCTCGGTATGGCGGAGGTTTCTGTCACCTTCGATAACGCCGATTCGGCCCTTCCCGTCGATTTCGCGGAGGTGGAGATTACACGGCGCGTCTATCGCTCCGGCGAGAGCGAATACCTCATGAACAAGGCCCCCTGCCGGCTCAAGGATATCCATGAGCTGTTCATGGATACAGGCATCGGCACGCAGGCCTACTCCATGGTCGGCCAAGGCAAGATGGACCTGATCCTCAGCTCGAAACCGGAGGATCGGCGCTACCTGTTCGAGGAAGCCGCCGGGATCATCAAGTACAAGAACCGCAAGCGCCTCGCCATGCGGCGGCTGGAATCGGCGGAACAAAACCTCCTGCGCCTGGGCGACATTATTGCGGAAGTGCAGCGCCAGATGCGGTCATTGAAGCGGCAGGTCAACGCGGCGATCCGATACCGGGAACTGAGCGATCAGCTCCGGGACATCGAAATTCGCGCGGCGTGGTTCGAGTTCGTTCGACTGACAACCGAGATTGCGGAACTCCGCAAGAACTTCGCATCGTCGGGCAAGCGGCTCGAACAATTGACGACGCAAATCACCAAGCTCGAAGCGCGGCAGGAGGAGGTCGGCCTGAGCCGTCTGGAGGTCGAGCGTGTGCGCTTGGCGCGCCAACAGGGCGTCCACGAGATCGACTCTGAAATGGAGAAGATCGAGCGCCAGATCGCGCTGCTGCGGCAGCAGATCGCCTACGCCGACGAAAAACGCGAGCAGGCGCGGGAGGATCAGGCAAATCTGGAGCAGCGCGCGAACGCCCTGGTCGAGCAGATAAGCGGTACCGGCGGCCGCGCGGAGGATATCCGGCGCGAACTGGCGGCGCACGAAGAGAGCATCGCGCGGCAAAGCGCGGAGCACGCGGAACTCGCGGAACGCGTGGCCAAGGCCGACGAGCATCTCGAACACATGCGCAAGTTGGCGGCGGAGCGCATGACGGATCGCGCGCGCACCCAGAGCGCCATCGAAACACTTGCCGAGAACATCGGCGGGATCGACGCGCAACTCGAACGGGTCTATGAAGAGCAGAACAGCGTCTCCACGCGGCGCGAGGAATTGCTGTCCGTCCTCGAAACAGATCGGGCGCGTGAGTCGGAAAAACAGACCGAGCTGGCCGATGCCGAGCGGCGTCGACAAGAAGTCAGCGCTACGCGCGAACAACAGACGGCTTCGTTGCAGGATCTGGATGAGCAATGGCGCACGCAGCGCGAAGAGAAAAGCAGCATCGAAGCGCGGCTGAACTCCCTGCGCGAACTCCGCGACAACTACGAAGGGTTCGCTGTCGGCGTGCGCGCGATAATGAAGGCGAGCAGCAGGGACATGCTGAAGGGCATCATCGGCCCGGTCGGCGACCTGCTCTCGTCGGACAAGAAATACGAGAAGGCTATCGAGGCCGCGCTCGGCGGCAACATCAATAACATCGTGGTGGACGTGGCGGACGCGGCCAAGGACGCCATCGACTTCTTGAAGCAGCACAACGCGGGTCGCGTAACCTTTCTGCCGCTCGACACGATCCGCGGCGGACTACGCGACGACGGGTCTTCCTTGAAAGACCAGCCCGGCGTCATCGGCGCCGCCATTGATTTCGTCCGCTTCGAACCGAAACTGCGCAGCGCCGTTGAATACCTGCTGTACAGCACCTTAATCGTCGAAACGCTGGACGATGCCATCCGGATCACGCGGACGCGCACGAGCCATCCGCGTCTGGTGACTTTGGATGGCGAGGTCGTATCGGCCGCCGGCGCGGTGACCGGCGGACGGACCCGGCACGAAAGCCGCGGGCTGCTGGGCCGGAGCGCGGAGATCACGGAACTCGAAGAACGCGCAGCCCAATCCGAGAAACGGATCGGCGAGATTGCGTCGGAGCGGCAGCAGTTGGCGGAAGCACTGACGGGGTCCGCGCAGGAATTGCGTGATCTGGACGCGCGGTTGACGGGTCTTCGCAAGGAAGTGGGTGATGTGGGCGTTGCCATCGCACGCGCCAGCGCGGAATTGGATAATCTGGTCCAGTCGGGCCGCGCATTGGACGAGCGTCGCAATGAACTTGGTGCGCGGCGCGAGCAACTCGAGCAACAGCGGCGTGAGGCCTTGCAACGCGCCGACACGATCCAGAGCGACGACGAAATCCT
>CAZWDH010000061.1:0-26490 GCA_964632865.1 uncultured Nitrospiraceae bacterium | reverse complement strand
AGAAGAATCATTGGGCTGCGGACACAAATGAGGTGATGCAGACCCAATACACCTGCGAATGAGACTACCTCCAGCACCTTCACCACAAAGGACAGGGGTACCGCTTCCGGTGGTTGGGTATGTGGCGTATTCCGGCGTTCCATTTCGGCGGGGAGTATGGCAGGTGCGCACGCGAAACCCCAACTACAGGTCGCGGTCCTTCCCGTGGCTTGGGCATTCTTGTCCACGGTCCTTGAAATTGTTCGGTACATTCCTCGTCCGGCTACTGCTGCGGGGCGAGTGCGGGCCAGTCCGCTTGTGCATGTGATCTAGACCCGCTACTATCGAAGGATTGCCCGATGCCCGGCGCGATTGAGGATCGGGCGAAGTGGCTTCGTGTGGAGGGAGACCCCGATGCTATCGATCGAGTCCGCCGTGTCGATTTCTCGCGATTTCTACCGAGATGCCTGACGCGACGTCGAAACGATACCCAACGAAGGCCGTCCTGGTATTCGGCAGCCTTATACTGTTGTTGGCGCTGGCGCTTCGGGTTTACGGATTGGGAGCCGAATCCGCTTGGGTCGATGAAGTGTGCAGTCTCGAATGCCTGGGCGAACCAACACTTTCTGCTTATCTCGTCCGCTATGCGGCAGTGGACCCCACAATGGGTCCCGTCTACTTCGTTCTTCAGTATGAATGGTCGCGCGTCTTCGGGACGTCCGTCCTCGCGATTCGCGCGTTGTCCGTGCTGTTTGGGGTGGCTTCGGTTTTCGTCGTACTGCTGCTTGGCAGAGCTATGTTTTCGACCCGCGCCGGGCTGATAGCGGCCTTCTACGCAGCCTTATCACTGCTCCACATATACTATAGCCAAGAGATTCGCACCTACGCGCTTGTCCTTTTCTTGTCGGCACTCAGCATGTACACCTTCATAAAGGCCGCCGAATCGAGTCGAGCGTGGCGGTGGATTCTTCACGGAACCGTCAATGCTCTCCTGGCGGGAACTCATGTGATTGCGGCCTTTTTGCTAGTACCGCAGGCGCTCTACCTGCTGCTGTTCATGAGGCGGCGCCCCAAACGGATCGCAGTATGGTTCTTGTGCCAAATCGTCGCGCTTCTGCCCACCGTTTTGCTCATGGCCGAAAGATATACGTCCGCCCGCGCCATGTTGGCCTATATTCACAATGCTTCGTGGTATGATCTGTGCCACACCTTCCTTATCCTCGCGGGAGGGCGCTGGCGCCATTTCAACCCTGCACAGGACTTGCCGGGTGGTATCTCGCTGGATGCTGTCCTTGCGGTGTATGTCGGCCTTCTCGCAGTTTTGCTATTCTGGAAATCAATCGTGAAGCGCCGGACCCAAACGGAGACCGGCGGTAAACCCCAGACGCTGGGGCGTGTCGTACTGCTGGCCCTCTGGCTCTTCATCCCGGTGTTGATGTTGTTCGCGCTTTCCCATTGGTGGCATCGCTGTTTTCAGTTTCGATACGTCTTGTACGCGTCGTTGCCCCTGTACCTCTTGGCCGGTGGCGGCATCGACGCGCTGTCGACTCCACGCCGAGTCAAGGCGGCGTGCGCAGTACTGGCTATCCTCTTGGGCTACCAAGCGCTTGCGCTGCGAAATGGCCCGTTGCGCGTTGACTATGTCAGCGCTGCACGGCACATCGAAGCGCAGTGGAAACCAGGCGACCGGGTTGTGGCGTTCAAGCTCACGACCGACGCCGCATTCCGATTCAATTCGAGTATCCCCGGCGATGCGGTTATCACAACGGAAAGTTTTGGCGAAATGGTCGTGATGACCGAGAACGTGTGCGGGGAAGGCGGCGTCGCGTGGGTGCTCATGTTCATGTGGGAATACCCCGAATGGTTTGAGGACCGGATGAATAAGGCCGGGCTTGCTTACGAAGTGCATCAATTTGGTAGACCGCCTCCGTTGGTGCTATACCGGGTATTCACCGCAGGTCGCCAGTCTCCGCCCGTCTGAACCGTTGCGCACCGAACGGGACCGGGGAACCTTGGCAATATGCTTCGACTTTGACTGAGACGCTTCGTCCCGGCAACGGATTGAACTTTTTCGCGATCCGGCGTAGGATATGGTCCAGCGGCTCGCGTGGGGATGCGAGCCACATGGGGGAACAGTCGTAATTAGGGGGAGAAACCATGACTCGACTGTGTGTAGTACTGTGTGCCGCGTGTCTCGTGGCGGGGACGTTTACCGCGTTCGCGGAACTGGAAAACGTCCAGGTGGGGGGCGAACTCCGGATCAAGTCCGACTGGATTCGGAATTGGGCCGTGGAGCCGGGGCCGTTCGAAGTCCGGGTCCCCAATTTTTTGTTGCCGCAGCGGCCTATCGGTGAATTCGTTTCGGGCGCGCCGGCATTCAACGGGCTTGGCCTTGTCAGCCCGTATGCCTACGACGACGACACGAACGACCTCTGGCTTATCGAGCAGCGGACGCGTCTCAACGTGAAAGCGGATTTCACGAACGACGTGGCCGCGTTCATCGAACTCGAAAGCTATGACTTCTGGGGCGAAGACTTCCGTTCCGACTACATCACCGGACTCGATAACCGCGCCGTCACCAACGATGACGTCGAAGTTTATCAAGCCTACATCGAAGCCGCGAACATGTGGGGCACGCCGCTCCAGATGCGCATCGGCCGTCAGGAACTCGCGTTCGGCAGCCAGTGGCTGGTCGGCCCGAAGGACTTCGGTCCCTTCTACCGCGGCCGTTCGTTCGACGGCTTGCGTCTGACTTGGCCGGGCGAATCCTACAAGATCGACGCCTTTGCGACGCAGTTGTTTGAAGGCGGCATCAATGAGCAGGACGGCGATGTGTGGTTCTACGGCGTGTATGCCTCGTGCACGGCGATCGAAAACATCACCTTCGACGCCTACTGGATGTGGCTGCGTGACGCCCGCAGTTTGAACGACACCAATTTCATCGCGCCCATCGAGTGGCTCGAAGACATCTTCAATCTGGACGATTACGACGTAACGAACCTGCACACGGTTGGCCTGCGCGCAGCCGGCGCCTTCGGTGCGCTGGACTTCGATGCGGAAGTCGCCTATCAGTTTGGCGATGCCGAGCGTCAAGGGTTCTTCTTCAAGCCGTTCATCTACGGCGACGACGGCGCTGAGTTTGACGCATGGGGCGCCACCCTGGACGTGGGCTACACCTTCGACATCATGTGGCAGCCGCGCGTTTTCGGGAAGTACGCCTACTACCAGGGCGAAGACAACCGCGACCTGTCCTTCGGCGAGTGGCTAAATCCTTTCCAGCGCTCGGAAGCCAGCGTCAGCTTCAACCGGCTGTTCTCGAACCACATGTACAACGGGTTCTTTGACCTGCAGAACGACTTCTCCAACGGCCACGTGTTCGTGCTCGGCGCCATCGCCCACCCGTCGGAGTCGCTCGATCTGTACGCCAGTGTCAGCTACTTCCTGGTGGACGAGCCGTTCGATATGCCGGCCTACACGAAGCTCGGCAGTTGGCGCGTTCCGCTGGCCCCGGCCCTGTCGTTCTGGACCAAGGAAGGCGATGACGAGATTGGGTACACGTCGGATATCGTGCTCACCTATCACTACAGCGAAGACCTGATGTTCATGCTCCACTGGTGCCACCTCTTCGCGGGTGACGCTCTTGAAGACGGTAGCTTCTTCGCCAACAACGGCCTCGTTTTCGGCGGCGGCTCCGACGACCACGACGGCGATTTCATCACCTTCGAAACCCGTATCTGCTTCTAGCGTTTATCTGCGCGGATTGGGAATGGCTCGCGCTCACCCTTCGGGGTGGGCGCGCGCTTTTTTTGACATGGGGGCAGTTGGCGCATGGTTTTGCTCGAAACTACTCGCAAATTACATTATGCTCATTCTGTCAAGCGTGCGGCGCAGGTTTGAGCGCAAGATGATTTCGCCAGACTTCTCTAATGGATGGAAGAGTTTTCCGAAAGACACGGAACCTCGCGAGGTGGATCATGAACCAGGCAACGTGGAAGATTATGCTGGTATCGTACTGTGTTGGATGTCTCGTTTTGTGCGGTTGTGGCCAGCCGTCGGATGTAGCAGCATCGACAGCGCCCTCAAATGTTGACACTGATTCCACAGCCCCGACACTAAAAGAAAAAGCGAACGGCATCGTCGACCAGCTCGCCGCCGGAGATTTTGCCGGGGTCACACAGAACTTCGACGCCACCATGAAAGCGGCGTTGCCCGAGACCGCGCTGCAGCAGACGTGGGCCAGCCTGACGCAACAGACAGGACCCTTCAAAAACCGCGGCAACGTTCGTTCCGCGACGGAACACGGGTTTAACGTGGTCTACGTGGAATGCATCTTCGAGCGCGCCACCATGAGCACAAAAGTTGTGTTCAACCCGGCCGGCGAAGTCACCGGCCTCTTTATTCAAAAGGGGTAGTAGTTCTGAACCCCAAGACTCGTCCGAGACATGTCGTGCGATGCGTTGTTCAGAGTACCCTTTGAACGGGAATGGACGGAGATATTCTTCGGGCCAAGGTGGGACTTGAGACTGTATCCTCAACGGTGGTGACTCGCATGTAGCGCGATTCGTCTGGCCTTCCCTGAAGAGGGGGGGGATGGCCGCGCAACGTGTATTCCGAATACTCCGGGCATAGCATTCGGTCGAGGGAGCCAGTTTCACGTTGCGCGGCCGGAGTCCAAGGTGGCGGAGTCAGCAACCAAAGCGGGAGCAGAGCGCTCACGCTGTAGAGGGGCTAATCAGACCCAGCCGAATCGGACCTGTTCGGCGACGTGGAGGGCGCGCAGTGCCCGCTCCATGAGCGGATTCGCTTCCTCCGTCGAGCCGGGGGTGTTTGCCTCGCCCGCGGTAAACCGCCGGTCTGGAAACGCCCCAAGGCCCACTTCGGCCTCGCAGGCAAGTCGCGTACTCTCGGTAACGCGACTGCTATGTGCTTGTCTTCGATTCGTCATTTCGATTCAACTCTTGTTTGCGCTTGACCCATCCGTTCGGGTCCGGCGTCGTGCCAGACACTAGAGCAACCTGTGTGCCAACTACAGCAACAGAACGCAAATACTGCAACAAAAATTTATTTAGCAACCACTTACGAAACCGACTCCCACCGCGCCCGACTCGCAGCACCTTCCATAATCCCACATTCCGGTAGCTTTATTTCCATGCAACTACAGAAACGTACCCAACGACACGGACAACCCTCGATTGCAGGGTAGAAAACGGCGATGACCATATCCAATCGCAAACCTGGGAGATCCTGGATCCAGACCCGTGGGTTAAATGAAATCGGACTGGATATGATTTGCCGCTGAAGAACGCAAAGAGCGCGAAAATTGGACAGGTCAATACTCCACGCCCGGTCTTTTTTCTTGCGTTCTTTGCGTTCTTTCGTGGCCATTCGAAACTCAACTCATCTCGTCCTTAGTTCGTCCAGAAGAGTCGCTAATACCTTCGCTCTTGCAAAGTAATTCTGGTATGCTCCGATCACTCATGTAACAAGCCCGGAGCGGCGTGAACGCTTACCGGTGAAGGAGACGAAATTCATGATTCAGGTTACGCTGGCTCTTGCAACGGCTTTCATCGGATTCGCGGAGGACGGGGCTTCGCTCCGGTTTGAGCGGGAGCGCATCGGCGATGTGATCTATGAGGCTTGTTCCGCATTTGACGTCAACAACGACGGCGCTATCGACATCGTTTCGGGCGAATATTGGTTCGAGGGGCCAGACTTCCAGGCGGCGCACAAAATCTGCACGATCCGGCGCGAGGTTGATTACTACGACGATTTCTCTGACTATCCGATGGACGTAAATGGCGACGGTTACACGGACATCATCACCGGCGCGTGGTGGGGTGAAAGCCTCTCGTGGCGGGAGAATCCCAAGGGCCAGCCCGTCGAATGGACGACGCACGTGATTGCCAAGACTGGCAATATCGAGCGTCCTTGCTTCTACGACATTGACAAGGACGGCGAAGTCGAAGTCATCCCCAATACCAAGGGGGTATCGATCTTCAAACTCATTCGCGACGCGGATGGTAAGGGCACCGGGGAGTTCAAAGAAACCAAGATCCTCGAAGAAGGCGCCGGGCACGGTATCGGATTTGGCGACCTCAACGGTGACGGCAATGAAGACATCGTGCTGAGCTGGGGATGGCTGGAAGCGCCGGACAATCCCTACGAGGGCGAGTGGAAGGAGCACCGCGATTTCGCCTTTGCCCAGGCGAGTTGCCCGATCATCGTCATCGACGTCAACAAGGACGGCATGAACGACATCATCGTGGGCCAGGGGCACAACTACGGTCTGCACTGGTGGGAGCAATCCAAGGACGCCGACGGCAAGCAAACGTGGACGCAGCGCGATATCGAGCCGAACCGGTCTCAATTCCACGATATGCAGCTTGCGGACATCGACAACGACGGCGAACCCGAATTGGTGACCGGCAAGCGCTACCGCGCGCATAACGGCGCCGATCCCGGCTCGGGCGATCCGCTGGGGGTCTACTACTATGAAATCAACGGCGGCAACTTTGTTCGCAATACAGTCGACTACGGTCCGGCGGGGCAGGCGAGCGGCACGGGGATTTACCTCTGGGTGGAAGATATCAACGGCAATGGATGGAAAGATATCATTGCACCGGGCAAAGAGGGGTTGTACCTGTTCCGGAATCTTGGGCCCGCATAGACTGTTGCATTGAGTAAGCTCCGGCCGCGGGCACTGCGGCCGGCTCCGCACGGGGCGGGGAGACGAATTCAACGAGCGGAATCCGCCGTATCACGGCGCGCCACCACGCCTCGCAGGAGAAGTAGCGCGTTGCGAGGTTGATCATGGAATTCGACGTTCTTACCTTGTCCCGCCTGCAATTCGCCTTTACCATCATGTTCCACTACCTCTTCCCGCCCTTGTCCATCGGGCTTGGGTGGCTCCTCGTCGTGCTGGAATGGCGTTGGCTGCGCACCCGCGACCCTGAAGACGAGGCCGTGGCGAAGTTCTGGACCGGCATCTTCGCGGTTATCTTTGCCATGGGAGTCGCAACCGGTATCGTCATGGAGTTCGAGTTCGGCACGAACTGGGCCACCTACTCTCGCTTCGTGGGCGACGTGTTCGGCTCCGCCTTGGCGGCCGAAGGCATCTTCGCTTTCTTTCTCGAGTCGGGATTTCTTGCAGTGCTGGTGTTCGGCTGGGATCGGGTTGGACCCAAAATGCATTTCTTCTCAACATGCATGGTCGCTCTCGGCGCATTGTTCTCGTCGGTTTGGATTACGGTCGCCAACTCGTGGCAGCAGACGCCCGCGGGCTACCACATCGTCGGGGATGGGATGGACGCGCGCGCTGAAATCCTCGACTTCTGGGCCATGGTATTCAATCCGTCCAGCGTACATCGCCTGACGCACGTCTGGATCGGATGCGGGATTCTCGGCGGGCTCTTCGTGATGAGTGTGAGCGCGTGGTACCTGCTGCGCGGACGGCACGTGAGCGCCGCGAAGAAGATGTTCCGGCCCGCCTTGTGGCTTGTCTTGATCATGTCTCTCATTGCGCCGGTTTCCGGCCACTTCCAGGCGCGAATGGTCGCCGAACATCAACCGCCGAAGCTCGCGGCCTTTGAGGGACATTTCCACACCGGCGAAGGCGGGTCGCCTATGTACCTCTGGGGCATTCCGGACGAGGAGACTGAAACGGTTCGATACGGATTCGCGATCCCCTATCTCTTTTCGTTTCTGGTTTACGACAATTTCACGACCCCGGTGCCCGGACTCGACCAGGTGCCGCGCGACGAGTGGCCGCCGGTGAACCTGTCTTTCCAGAGCTACCACCTCATGGTTGCGTTGGGAATGTATTTCATCGCTCTCTCGCTAACCTGCGCGTTCTTCCTTTGGAGGGGCAGCCTTTGGGAAAAGCGCTGGTTGCTGTGGGTGTGCGTATTCAGCGTGGTGGGTGGCTTCGTTGCCAATCAAGCTGGCTGGGTGGCGGCGGAAGTCGGCCGGCAACCGTGGATCGTATGGGGTGAACTGAAGACTCCGGACGGCCTTTCAAAGGCAGTCACTGCGAACATGGTCCTTTCATCGATCATTATGTTCGGCATGATCTATTTCCTGTTGTTCATCGTGTGGATTTCCGTACTCCACACCAAAATCCTCAAAGGGCCGGAGATCCCGGAGAAGAAAGAGAAGAAACCTTTTGTCGAAGTGGCTGCGGAACTGTACGCGCCGGGCGGACCTTCCTATACCGGCACGGCCGAACGTGACGAGGAGCGGAAGTGATGGGCGAATGGCTTGATCTCAACACGCTCTGGTTCTTCCTGCTGGGCGTTCTGCTGACGGGCTACGCCATCCTCGACGGGTTCGACCTGGGCGTCGGCACCCTGCATCTCGTCGCACGGAAAGACGAGGATCGGCGGGTATTCATGAACTCCATCGGCCCGCTCTGGGACGGTAACGAGGTCTGGCTGGTGACCTTCGGCGGCGCGCTATTCGCCGCATTTCCGGATGTGTATGCGACGGCGTTCTCGGGCTTCTACATTGCCTTCATGCTGTTGTTGTGCGCCTTAATCTTCCGCGCGGTATCCATGGAGTTCCGCAGCAAGATGAACTTCCGCTGGTGGCGGTCGCTTTGGGATACGGCATTTTGCGTTTCCAGTACGGCGGCGGGCCTTTTGTTCGGCGTGGCGGTCGGCAATGCCATTATGGGGATGCCCATCGGCGCCGACGGCGAATACCAGGGCACCTTGATGGACCAATTGCGGCCCTATCCCCTGCTCATCGGCCTTCTGGTGGTGGCCATGTTCGCCATGCACGGCTCCATCTACCTGTATCTGAAAACCGCGGGTGAACTTCAGGAACGGGTTCATCACTGGATCTGGCGCACCTTCGGCGTGTTCCTGGTGTTGTATCTCTTCGCCACGATCTACACGCTGCAGGCCGTGCCCGATGCCACTCGCAATTTGGAGCGCTATCCCGCGGCTTGGATCATTGTTGGTCTCAACGTGCTCGCCATCGCCAACATCCCCCGCGCCATCTACCAAGGCCGGCCGCTCTACGCGTTCGTGTCGTCGTGCTGCACCATCGCGGCGTTCAACTTCCTCTTCGCGGTGGCACTCTTCCCGAACTTGCTGGTGTCGAACATGGACCCCGCATACAGCCTGACCATCTACAATGCCGCGTCTTCGCAGAAGACTCTCGCCATCATGCGCAACATCGCGTTCCTTGGCATGCCATTCGTGATCACGTATACGGTCGTCATCTATTGGACCTTCAAAGGCAAGACCGAGTTGGACAAGCACAGCTACTAATCTCCGGGGTGTCCTGTTTGGCGGCGCACCACCCCAAAAACCTACCGAAACGTGCAACTTGCCCCTCTAAAAACTACACGAATGTATTACCTACGGGCCTCCCTTTCGTTCTAAGGAGGGCAAACGCCAATGAAACCACTGATTTTCGGAGTGGCATACGAGTTGCTCTTGAACAGCCAAGGCTGGGGCTCCCGCCGGAGAGGGATACACCGAACCGCTCATGGGTGAGTTCGCGTACCTGTCCGTGTCTCCTCGAAGGTGGGTGGTGTGAATGGAGGGTTCTGGTAAGTTGTGAGTATCCCGTCCGGGCAGCATGTGGGTCCCCTTTCCTTCGAGACGATCCGCGTACAGTTTGTGAATTTCTGGTCGAAACGCCGCGCACGATTGGACGCCATTGTTGAGGGGTTAGGCACGAGAACCCAAACCATTGATCCCGCGCAAGCCAATTCGGTCTTCGATGAGGCCGCTCCGGAGGTCTTGCTGGTCGGGTTTGGGAAGGGTACGCGCCGGGCCGCCACGTTCATCGCCGACTTCAAGTCCAGCTCGTGGTACCGAAAGGTGCCGATCATCGCGATCATCGAATCAGAAGATGAAGGCCACCTCTGGATGTGCATGGAGTGGGGCTGCGACGACGCGATCTTCTGTCCTGCCACCAGCGCGATGCTTCGATCGCGTATTCGTATTTGGACGGCGCGACGGCTGATACGCGAACAGGAACACCATCGCGCGGAACTGGCCGATCGGTATACCCGGCGCGCGTCGGAGTTTGCCGAAGTCATCGTGCCCCTGGGCGTCGCCATGATGGCCGAAACGGATTTCGAAGTTCTCCTTCAAATGATCCTGCGGGAAGCGCGGCGTTTCTGCAACGCCGATGGCGGCACCATCTACCTCGTCAGCGACGCCAATACGCTTGAATTCAAAATCATGGTAAACGAATCCATGGGCATATCGTATGGCGCGGCCGACACGGCAACGAGTCGATTTGCGCCGATACCGCTTAGCACCGGGAACCCGGATCAACCACACCACATCGCCGGTCAGGTTGCGGTTACGGGAGTTACGGTGAACGTGGAGGACGTGTACGCGGAGTCCCGGTTCGATTTTTCCGGGGCACGAGAATTTGACCGGAAGACAGGGTATCGAACGCGCTCGGTGTTGACCATCGCTCTCCGTGACAAGTCGACGCGGGTTATTGGGGTGCTGCAACTGATCAATTCCACCAACAGAGACACCGGAGCGGTCATCCCCTTCGATGATTTGCATCAAACGTTTATCGAGTCCCTTTCCCGGCTTGCCGGACAGGCGCTCGAGTCTTACCGGAAGATGGCCCGGCTACGAAGACAGGCCGACGCGCTGACCATATCCATCGATGAGAACGAAAGAACAGAACAAGTCAGTGCCATATCGTCCACAGACTATTTCAAGGAATTGAAGGCTAAGGCGAGCGCCCTGCGCGGCTCGTCGCAACCCAGGGAAACGGCGTCGTCTTCATGAGCAAAATCGTGTCGATTCACTCCTTCCGCGGCGGGACCGGAAAATCCAACCTCACCGCCAACCTGACGTGCACTCTCGCGGCGCGCGGCAATCGAGTTGGCGTAATCGACACAGACATCCATTCGCCCGGCATTCATGTGCTATTCCGCGTTCAACCCAGCACGGTAAAGCTCAGCCTTAATGATTTCCTGCACAACCGGTGCGGGATAGAAGACGCCGCCATCGACGTTACGCACACCGTTACCGGCGCCGAGGCGGGACCGGGTAGCGAAACGGCGCTCTATCTCATTCCATCGAGTGTGCAGACCGGGGAGATCGCGCGCATCCTGAATGAGGGGTACGACGTGGCACTTCTGAACGACGGCATCCGCATGCTCATCGACCGGCTCAACCTCGACTATCTCTTCATCGATACGCACCCTGGGGTAAACGAGGAAACCCTCCTGTCGATCGCCATCAGCGACATATTGTTTCTGGTGCTGCGGCCCGACCAACAGGACTTCCAGGGCACGGGCGTTACCGTCGAACTCGCGAGGCAACTGGAGGTAAACCAGATGTATCTCGTCCTCAGTAAGGTGCTCAACGTGATGAACCCGAGGGTATTGACGGAAAAAGCGGAAGCAATTTTCCATACGCCGGTGGCTGAAGTGCTGCCGCTCAGCGAGGAACTGGTCCAACTCGGAAGCGACGGAGTCTTTTGTCTCCTGGAGCCCGAACATCCTTACAGCCAGGGCGTGGGCAGATTGGCGGACATTGTTTCGGCGGGTACGACAAAGGCCGTCCACTAGAAAGGAACGTAATGCAGAACGACACGTCCAACGCAGCCAGCGTCAGCGCGCTCCTTTCGAATATCAAGGCGGCGGCCTCGCCTTTTCGCAGCTATCTGCAGGAATTGCACGGAAAACTATCCGCCGTGAACGACGGCTCTGTGGCCAATTACATTCCTGAGCTCGAGAAGGCGAATCCGAATTGGTTCGGCATCAGTGTCGTCACGCTGGGGGGCAGCCAGTACAACGTGGGCGATTGCAAGCAGCGATTCACAATTCAATCGGTATCGAAAGCATTCATGTACGGTCTCGCGCTCGAGGACCACGGCATTAAGACAATTCTTTCGCGGGTCGGCGTTGAGCCCACCGGCGATCCGTTCAACAGCATCATCAAGCTGGATCAAGATTCGAAGCGGCCTCACAACCCGATGGTCAACGCGGGCGCCATCGCGACAGCAGGCCTCATCAAAGGAGCGGATCTGCCGGAACGGGTCACGCGCATGCTGGACATGTTCGACCGGTATGCCGGCCGCAGGCTGGATGTGGACGTTGCGGTGTACACCAGTGAGAAGACGACGGGGCACCGCAACCGGGCGCTTGCCCATCTCATGCTGAACTTCGGCATGATCGAGAACAACGTCGATGAAATCCTCGATCTCTACTTTCAACAGTGCTCGTTGCAAGTGACAGCGCAAGATCTCGCCATGATGGCCGCCACCCTCGCGAACGGCGGGGTCAATCCCTCCACGGGCGTGCGGGCGCTTTCGCCGCAATACATTCAACACGTGCTCAGCGTGATGTACACCTGCGGCATGTACGACTACGCGGGACAGTGGGCGTATGACGTCGGGATCCCGGCAAAGAGCGGTGTGGGCGGCGGCATTTGCGCCGTGGTGCCGGGGAAGATGGGGATCGGCATCTTCTCCCCGCTTCTTGATTCAAAAGGGAACAGTATCCGCGGTGTGCGCGCTTGCGAAATGATGAGCAGCGATCTGGGATTGCACGTGTTGAGCGCGGGCGACGGGTCTATGATGCGCCGGTTGCTCCCGGAGTTGGCAACAGTCTGACGGTCGCGAATCGCCGGCGGACCATCACGGTCGGTCCGGCGAGCTCAATCGAAAAACGCTTGGAACAGGTGTTCGATTTCGCTCAAGTCCTCGTCGATGGACTGGGGCAGCGCGAGCGTGAAGAGATCGAGAATGACGAGCGCGTTCAGGTGGGCGTCGCCCGTTGGAACGGTGCGCATTCGCTCGGCCAGTTGTACGTTGACCTGGTGAATCTCTTCGTAAAGGGCGCTGAGGCCATCCAAATCCCAATCGGCTTTGCCGCCGCGTCGCCGCAGAAAATACTGCGCGAGAAGGTATGAGCCCGCAGCTCGATAGACGGTCTCTTCTGTCGACGAGAAGGGAAGATGAAACCGCGCCATGGGCTTGAACTTCGCCAGAACGGGGCACCCGGAAGTCGCCATCCGCAATCCGACGAGCGAGCTGAGCGCCTTTTGCAGGGTCGTGCGGATGGTTACGGTGCGTTCGCCGGTGGTGACAGTGGCGTTGACCAGCCGGTAGGAAAGAATCTCGCCGAACTCCTGGAGGATCTCCACGAACGACAAGGCAGCCGGGCAGTAGGCGTGCTTGGACGGATCGAGCGGACACGTGTCGCACTGCTTCACCTCCAGTCGCGTCCAATCCGGCGGTGTTGGCTTGAGGGGATGGCGGGTCTCCAGCGTATCCGGGTCCAACTGCACGACGCAGTGCTTCTCGACCGGTTGACCCGCTTCCCCGTCGCACACGATGTGATATCGGACCTCTATCGGCTTCTTGGACATGGCGCCTCGCATCGTTCCAACCCAGGTTTGGTAGCCGGATAGAGTATACCCTGTCTGCCCGGAATTGGATCAGTCGGAAATTCCGGCGTACGTCGACCAATGACCGGCGAGCGCGCTCGCGTCATCCTGCGAACCGTGCACGTACAAGCGGTATCGGAACGTCAGCGGCTGGCCAACCTCGACCGTCGCGGGCGCGTCTTTCGAGAAGCACGGCGACATCCAGCCTTCGTTGCGCACGTGAAAGGGCGGCGGATGCCCCGGGTTCTTAGGGTGATTGAAGAGGGCTATCCCGTTTACCGTATCGGCGGCCACACGGCCGGAGAAGTCGACCCATTCGGTGGGCTGCCAGTGGACCTCGGGCTCGTTGACCTTCCCTTGGGCGTTCAGAATCGTGCCGCCGCCCACGGCGACCGTCATCGTCGGCGCGACCCGCACCCCGAGAAGGCCGTATGGAGTTGCGCCGAACGTTACGGGGTGCTCAAGGGGTTCGAAGACCAGCTTCAGGTCGAGGTAATACTCGCCGCCTTCGAGTTTTTGCAGGGTCCACGTGCGCGTGTCATGGAGAAGGTCAGTGCCCTCCCCCGTCCGCCACAGGTGCGCCACCGTGAACGACGCCGAGTCTCCCCCACTCTCGAAGTTCACCAGCTTCTCAAAAACGATGCGGTTGTCGTTGTTCTCCGCCCAGAAGTCGTGTCCATTCACGTCCGCATGCCCGACCCACACGGATCGGTGGTGCCGGTGCCCATGCGGATCCACCGGATGCGCCATGGACGTCAACCGCTTCCCGCTCGAACCGATCACAGGGAAGAGGAAAGGCTTCGGAGCATCCGGAGCGGCGTGATACCGCGCGACTTCTTCGCCGTCGATCTCAAACGCAATCTGATGCCCCGGCAACGGCACCGCCTGAACGGAGGGGAAGTCATCTCCGTTAGCGACCGTGGCAAGATTCAGAATCGCGACAACGCAAAATGGGAGAATCGCAGTGTATCGTCCGATACCGATCATCTTGACTCTCTTAGGCACGCGAATTTACAGCAGAACGCTCGCCTTTCCAGGGTCGAATTTTCGCCAATGTTTTGGCCATGGATTGTTCTGCGACCTCCGTATCGTGCGCGACCTGCGCCCGGAGCCAGTATCCTTTCGAAAGCCCGAAGAACTTGCACAAGCGGAGGTCGGTGTCCGCCGTAACGGCTCGTTTGCCGGCCACAATTTCGCCGATCCGCTGTGCAGGCACGTCGATTTCTTTAGCCAGCCGATATTGGGATAGTCCCATCGGCTCGAGAAACTCCTCGCGCAGCAGTTCGCCGGGGGTGACTGGTTTGAGTCTCTTCATCGTCCTACTTCCTCAATGGTAGTCCACGATCTCCACGTCTTCCGCACCGGCGCTGGTCCAACGAAAGCATACGCGAAATCGATCGTTGATGCGGATGCTATGTTGTCCGGCACGATCGCCTTTGAGCGCCTCAAGCCGATTGCCAGGCGGTACTCGCAAATCGTCGAGATGGTCCGCGATTTCCAGTTGACGCAACTTTCGTCGCGCGACCGTTTCGATGCCGACAAAGCGCCTGACTCGACGCCCGCGCGCGAGCGCCTCGGTGTCTTTGCATCGGAACGATTCAATCACGACATAATAATAACGCGGCACGTGATTATTGTCAATTTTGGGAACGCAAGGATAAGACAACAGGTGCGCGCATGAATCCGCAGTTCTAGGGCAGATTTACGGACCGGTGAGCGTTTCGCCGTCACGAAACCAGACTTGACCGGTTTCGGAACAAAAATGAACTCCGCACACCCAGTCGTCGATTCCGTTGAGGGTAATCGCGTTGGCCCTCCCGTCCAAAACGTCGGCGCCTGTTCCCGTAATCTGGACCTGCGTGTCGCGCATGGCTCGGCTCGGGCCGGTCAACTCGACCAGCTTGTGGGGTAGTGATTCCTCCCCCATGCGCCGCAGGCGGTGGTAGAGGTAGAAATCAGAGAGTTTGTCCAACGTCTCCCAGTTGTCGCCAAGCGTGGCGCCGATGACGCGTACGGCTGACGGTCCCTCGTCGCGCGCATTCTTGAGCAACAGTTGGTCTACCCGGTTCAGACCCGTTCCGCGATCCGGGTAGCGATAGAGCAAAGCCCGCAAACTCCGAGTGAGCAAAGGCAATGGCCGGTCACGAACATCAACCAGGAGATGGGGTAGAGCTTGCGGATCGGGCGAAACCAGTGCGCCCCACACGGCGCGCAGATAATCTAGTTCCGCGCTCTCCAATGCTTCAGCGTGTCCAAGTTCGCGCACCGTTTCCGGTTTCAGGCAGGACAACGAAACCACTTCGTAGTCTGCGCCAGGGACATGCTGAAATTGAGCGACACGCAGTTTCCCGGCATCGATTCCAATGTGGTCGAAGAACCGGACCAACCAGACCAAAACCAACTGATCTGCAAGGCCGCTCCCAATCCACAAATTAACGATTTCGGCCTGCAACAATTTATCCGTATCAAGCAGAGGCTCAAATCTGTAGTCGGCGGAGCCATCCGGCATGCCAAAACATTCTGTGAACGCGACGGTCCGCGCGAATTCCCGCCTGACCGCAAGCCATTCTTTCGGGTTTTCAAACTCGACCCACGGCCCACAGGAAAGCGCGTCCCAGTAGACAAGGAGATTCTCGGGCGGCACCTCGACAGCGCGCAAAACCGTCCCACCCGCGGCATCGCCGTTAGTGATATGGAGTTCATTTGGCACGAGATTTGGCGGGCGGAGGAACAATGGTTCTTCCGCTCTCATCTTGCCTCCGCTTCGCGTCACGAATGATGCGGTCAATATCATAACCGACAGCCTTGGCGAGGGCTATCTTGGTCTGTCGTACTTCCTGGATGATCTCATCCGTGGAGTCTCGGTCCATGTCGGGGTTCATTTCGTCTATTCTCCAAGCAATTCTTCAGGCGTACAAAGTATCGGAAGCTCCATTCCCCCACGATGCTGGTTGAAGACGGCACAGTGGAAGATACCACTACGCAAACTTCGCGACGGAAACGCGCCGCGACGATGCAAAGCTCTTGCGGTGGAGTTTGATACGTTCGATCTCATGAAGCGTCTCCGCCGTCAGATAGCTCTCCCCACAACGTGAGCAGCTAATTACAGGCACATTCTCGATAACCAAGAGACTGTCCCCTTTGCCGTAGCTCCGGCTGACGCGGCGGATTTTAGCGTCTTTTTGGCCACAATTGTCACACACCATAGTTTTCGTCCTCGTCATGCGCGAAATACCGTAATCACAATCAGTTTGCCGAGCGCACCTGACTTCACCACGGCCACCACAGTGTTACCATCAAGACCGCCTCCTTCTACGACGTACTTCCATTCCCCCGACTAAGCATCCTTCTGCCGCTCAATAATAGCGCCTGAAAGTATGCTGTGCTCGACATCGAAAACCGTTAGGCCGTCATCGTTCATTTCTTCTTCCGCGTGCACGGTCATCACATATTGTCGCGTACGGATCTTGTTCCGAAATTGATTCAGGATTCGGGCGTGCAATACAGGCTCATCCTACGATCTTTATATTCTACCACGATTAGTTTCGATATCCGGGTTCCAGCGTCATTGAAAACGACTCAACGGGTTGTCATTCGTTACACGACCTCCGGCATTTGGAACGGCTCGCGGCCGACGCGTTTGATCATGGCGTTGGCTTCGTCGTCGTCGATGAAGGTTTCGGTTTCGGCGTCGATGTGAAGTTTGCGGCCCGTGCGATACGCGGCGTTGCCGTAGTGGCTAAGGCTCGTGGAAAGATGGCCTTCCAGGATGTCGCCATTCGGACGCTTGCGCGTGCGAATGCAGTCGACAAAGTTTTCCATGTGCTCCGCGTTCGCAAAGTTGCCGTGTTGCGTGAAGGCGACCTCGCCGTCGGCGTTGTAGGCCTGCCAGCCGCCGCCGTGCCGGCCGAAGTACATGAACTGCTTCGTGCCATAGACCTCGAAACGCGTGCCACTGAAGGGCCAGTTCGGCAGCACGTCCTGGTCGCGAATCTCCATCGGCGTCTTGAGCATGTACGGCGCCCAGAGCACCTGTTCGAAGACCATGGTGATGCCGTCGAAATCCCAGTTCACGACGTGCGTGTCGGGCGTCTCCTGATCGTCGTTGAAGAACAGCATACCGCCCGTGGAATACACCGACTTCGGACAGGTCAATCCCGTGATCCAGCGCGCGATATCGATCTGGTGGGTACCGTCGTTGGCAATGTCGCCCGCGCCGAATTCCCAGAACCAGTTCCACGCATAGTGGAAGCGGTTGTCGTTGAAGGGCAACTTCGGCGCCGGGCCCAGCCACAGATCGTAGTCGACGCCCTCCGGCGGCTCGCTGTCCTCTTTCTTCCCGATCGTGCCGCGCACCTTGCTGTTCACCACGCGCACGAAGTGGACGTCGCCGAACTCTTCAGACTCGATATATTCCTTCGCTTGCCAGCAATACTGGGAGCTCCGGTTCTGATAGCCGACTTGCACGACGCGGTCGTACTTCCGCGCGGCCTCGACCATCTTGCGCCCTTCCCAGATGTTGTGGCAGGTCGGCTTTTCGACGTACACGTCCTTTCCGGCCTGACAAGCGAGCACCGTCCCCAAAGCATGCCAGTGGTTGGGCGTCGCCATAATGACGCCGTCCAACTCCGGGTCGTCGAGGATCTGGCGGAAGTCCTGCACGCATTGCGGCGCGGTACCGCAGGCATCCTCAATGCCTTTCGAACGGATTGGGAACAGGCGGCTGTCGGGGTCGGCGATGTACTTGAGGATCACGTCATCCCGCTTGGCGAATTCCGGGCCGAGATAGCTTCCGCGACCGCGCACGCCCATGATGCCGAGGACGACCTTCTCGTTCGCACCCTGGGCGTTGATCGAAAACGAACCGGCCAAGCTCGCAGCCGCCGCCGTGGTCGTTGCCGCGCGCAAAAAATCTCGTCGATTGATTCCACTCATGATGGTCTCCCTTGTCACGTCGCCGGGATTCGTTCCCGAGCGACCCTAACAGCTTTCAATACCCTCGCGCATGGCCGCGTATTGAATTAATTCGAGTCCGCGACGCCATCACCATCCGCATCGGGAAACTCGCACACGAAAATCTGATACGGGTCTTCACCCGCATAGGTCTTGAACGGCTTGCCGTCTGAATCCGTGGTCGGCACTTGTCTACCGTATGCCAAGACGCTGCCGTCCGGCGACCAGACCAAGTCGATACGCTCCGTGTCGCCTTCCGGCGTGAGGAACACGGACTTCCCGAAATCGGGACCCGACTTGACGCAGGTCACTGCCACGCCGCCGTTGCTGATGCACGCAATGGAATTCCCGCTCGGATGCCAGCGGAGTCCCGAGTCAGTGCCATCAGGAAAACGTGTCGCTTGCACGGGGTGCTTCTTCGGATCGGGATCGCGATCGGAGCCGTCCGACGGAATAATGAAGATCTGGGAGGTGCCGTCTGCCGCTTCACCATAGTAGGCGATCCGATCGCCTTCCGCGGTGCCGCGGATGGTGCCTTTGGCTTTCCCGTGGGTCAGCCTGCGGATGGACACGCCCTTCGGCGGCGCCGGATAGCGTGTCGCCGATCCCGAGTCGGCCGTCGTAATATCGACATCAGAAGGAACGTCGATTACGTAAAGCGATTCTTCGTACGACTCCCCGTCTTCCGCGCGGACCTTCCCGATGAACGCGCGCATGGTGCCGTGCAGGCCAACCCAGGAATCCCCGGAAGCGATTTCAATCTCCCCCGGTTCGGACTCGCCCAAGGGTGCAACCGAGACCAGGAGCGCGAAGTAGTGACTCGCATTCCCTGGCGCATCGCTGCGGGGCTCCATATAACCCACCGTGCGCCCGTATTGGGGGAGCAGGAAATCATCGTAGGTGAATCCAATCCGCTTGCCGTCGAGCGCGTACTCGTGCCGGTGCGTACCGCCGCGGTGCGCGCCCGGCAACGTATCGCGCGAGGTATCGACATCCCGGAAATCCAGCCAAGTCCGCGCTTGGCTCCCGTCAGCGATCACTTCCGCGCCATTGCGGTTCGGTTTTCCGTAGTAACCGCGTTCATCGACATCTTCCACCAGAGGTCCATGAATGAACGCCACTTTGTTCGCAACCGGCGACCACGTGCACGCGCCGATGCCGGGCGCGGCCTCCTTGCCGATAATCGTTTCCTCGGGGGCGTACAGCACGGTCTCTTCCCCCGTCGCAATCTCCACCTTCTCGATGGATTGCGAGTTGCCGATTCCCTCGCCCACCGTCTCGCGCGTGTCGTAACAGAGGAATCTCCCGTCGGGAGAAAAGTTGTCGTTGTTGTCCAGGTTGTGATTCTTTGGCGAACTGGTCACTTGACGCTCATCAGCAGCCGCGCTACATGCCATCGTTAGTAAGCCCCCCAACACAGCCATGATCTGCAAACTTCGAATCGATAAACCATAAAGCCGCTTCATCATTGCTCCCTTCGTGCAACGGTGCGTTTTTGCCCCTCCGCTCCGGCTATCCAGTGTACCGTTGAAACGACGCAATTGCGAACGCGTTGTACCGCCAGACGGCCGGCGCTGCCCATCAGGAAGCTCAAATCGATCGCCAGCTGTTATAGAAAAGACGAACGGCACGAAGTAACGTGTCGACTGTGACACCTGATGCCGTTGATGGTACTGTATACATGCTGCGGCTTTCCTGGCCTGGCCCGCCGGCTTGCGGGACCATAAAGCGGTCTTGGGGCGAGAGTTACAACTCAATTGGAGGGTGTAATGATGCCAAGACGACAACTCCCTGCGTTTGTGATTTGCGTCGCGCTCGCCATTGGTTTCGCGGGATGCCCACTGGCCGGGTCCATGGTAGAAGGGACCTGGAGAACGTACCTCGATGAATCCTGCAACGCCAGCACCGACGGGTACTATGGCTTCGTATTGAACGCCAACGGAACCGCGGAATGGTACATCGGCGAACTCTATCTGGGGACCTGGGATCTCAACGGAAGCACGATTACGGTGGAGTTCACCACCCCCAAAACCGCCATGTTCACGGGCGGCCTCTCCGTCAATTCAACCGAAATCACCGATGGGACGTTCTCAGTTTCTGGAGGCGGCAGCGGGTGCTTCACGGCGGAGAAGATCGATTTATAATCGATCGCATATCAAAAACGGATAAGGAGCATATCAATGCTTATTCGATACATAAGAACAATCGTTGTGGCGCTGCTTTGCGGGCTCGCATTTTCCGGCTGTCCCATGGAAAGTTCCTCCGTCGCCGGCGCGTGGGCAATGGAAGTTGATACGGACTGTGACGAGACGGACGAGGCGTACTACTTGATCATTTTGTATTCGAACGGCACCGTCGAGTTGTTGGGTGCTCTACTGTACGGCGGTACCTGGGAGCTTTCCGGCTCCACAGTCACCATCGATTTGCCGAATGTCCTAGGCGCAGAATGGGAAATGACCGGAACGCTGGACACAGATGTCATTTCCAACGGAACGTTCACAATCGATGGGATGGGGAATCATTGCTGGGTAGCGGAGCGAGCACCGTCCTAATCATCGAAACCACTCCTTGGACCGAATTGGCGTCCAACGCCGGATCATCGAGCCGGACTCGAAGGAATGCGAGTCCGGCTTTAGTCATTCCAAAACGGTGCGCATACGCATCATCTCAGAAAACAACATCGTTTGATTGGCGCACCGTCAAAGTCTATAATCGCCCTTTTATTTGGGAGGCCGGAATTGATACGCGTAGGTATAGTAGGAGCCACAGGTTACGGCGGACGGGAATTGATCCGCCTGCTGTCCATGCACCCCGAGACTGAACTGGTCGCCGCCGCCTCAACCAGCGTTGCGGGACAACCACTTGCGGAGGTGCTACCCGCCTTCCGTAAACTCAGCGACGTGGTCTTCGAGACCTTCGAGCCGGTGTCTCTGGCGAAGAAGTGCGACGCCGTATTTATCGCCGTGCCGGGGCGGGAATCCATGCCCATCGGCAACGAGCTTCGGAAAGCCGGCGCGCGGGTGCTCGATCTGGGCGGGGACTTCCGGATCAAGGACCATCTCGCCTACGCCAAGTACTACAAGACCGAGCACACGGCCACGCACCTGCTCCAGGAATGCGTATACGGCCTGCCGCCCTGGTACCGGGATGCCCTGAAAGACGCGCAACTTGTGTCCGTGCCGGGGTGTTATCCGATTAGTATCATCCTCCCTCTCCGCCCGATTCTCGACCACGTTAAGACCGATGTCCCCGTTGTGATTGACGCCATCTCCGGGATCTCCGGCGCAGGCCGGACGCCGAGCGAGGCCTACCATTTCCCTGAGATGAACGAGAATCTGAAGGCCTACAAGCTGGGCGTGCACCAGCATATCCCCGAGATCGAACAGGAAATCGGCAACAAGGCGATCGTTCAGTTCACCCCGCACGTGGCGCCGCTCACGCGCGGCATTCTTTCCACCATCACCTTCCGGCCATCCGGTCCCGTTGACGTGTCCGCGGCGTTCAAATGCTATGAAAACGAACCTTTCGTGCGGGTGCTTCCCGAGGGCGAACTGCCCGAGGTGCGGTTCGTGCGCGCCTCCAACTTCTGCGACATCGGTTGGACCATGGACGAGCGCACCGGAAACCTCCTCATCGTGAGCGCCATCGACAACATGATGGGCGGCACCGCGGGCATGGCGCTGCAATGCCTGAACATCATGTTCGGCCTTCCCGAGACCACGGGTCTCGCCTATGGAGGGATGGTGCCATGACGCGCGTCGATGGCGGCGTGACCGCGCCCAAAGGCTATACCGCGTCAGGCGTAATCGCGGGGATCAAACCCAGCGGAAAGAAGAAGGACTGCGCGTTAATCGTCAGCGAGACCACTGCGTCGGCCGCGGGCATGTTCACGCAGAACGTGATGAAAGCGCCGCCAGTCATGTGGAACGCGGCCGTATGCGCCACGGGCAAGGCGCGGGCCATCTTCATCAACAGCGGCAACGCCAACGCCGCCACGGGGGAAAAGGGCGTCGAAGACGTCTGCACCACCGCCGAACTTCTCGCAAAGGCGCTGGAAGCAACCCCGCAAGAAATCTGTATTTGCAGTACGGGCGTCATCGGCGTCCCCCTCCCCATGGATCGCATCGCCAAGGGTATCGAGGGATGCGCGGCCGAACTGTCGCCCACGGGAAGTCCGGACGCCGCCGTTGCAATCATGACCACCGACACGGTCCCGAAGGAAGTGGCCTTCGAGGTTCCCCTGTCCCATGGTTCGATCCGAATGGGCGCTATAGCAAAAGGTTCAGGCATGATTGCGCCGAATATGGCGACCATGATCTGCGCGATTACGACGGACGCGGCCATTGCCCCCGACCTCCTCCAGTCCGCCCTTCGCGACGCGGTCGAGGTGTCGTTCAACTGCATCTGCATCGACAATGACATGAGCACGAGCGACACGGTGCTATGCATGGCGAACGGAATGGCCGACGCGGTCGAGATCGTGCCCGGCTCGGAGGATTACACGACCTTCGCGACCGCCTTGACCGATCTCTGCAAGCACATGGCGCGGGAACTGGTAATGGACGGCGAGGGCGCGACCAAGTTTGTGGAAATCGCGGTGGAAGGAACCGCTACAGACGACCAGGCCAAGACCGTCGCTCGCTCGATCGCTTTTTCCCAGTTGTGCAAGACGGCGTTTTTCGGCCAGGACCCGAACTGGGGGCGGTTTGTGTGCGCCGCAGGCTATTCCGGCGTACAATTCGAACCCGCGGACCTGGCCCTGTGGCTTGACAACGTCCAGCTTGTGGAGCGGGGAACCCCCGCGAGCTACCGGGAAGAAGATGCCGCGGCAGTGATGAAACAGCGGGAGTTCCGAATTCGCCTGCGCCTGGGGAACGGCCCCGGCAAGGCCGTATTCTGGACCAGCGATCTCAGCGACGGCTACGTCCGCATCAACGCCGATTACCGTTCATAAGACTGGCCACAACCAGGCGAGGAGACCGGATTGAAGTCCTTCGAAGAGTTTATCCAGAAAGCCGCGGTGCTGGTGGAAGCCCTGCCCTACATCCGCGAGTTCGAGGGCAAGACCGTCGTCATCAAGTACGGCGGCGCGGCCATGGAGAATCCCAGTCTGCGTCGAAGCACGACGGAAGACATCGTGCTGATGAAATACGTGGGCATGAATCCCGTCGTCGTGCATGGGGGCGGACCGGAAATCAACCGCACATTAAACCGCCTCGGCGTGGAAGCGAAGTTTCACAACGGCTTGCGCGTTACCGACGAAGAGACCATTGGGGTCGTCGAGATGGTTCTGGCGGGCCGGATCAACAAGGAAATCGTCACCCTCATCAGCAAGGCCGGCGGAAATCCCGTCGGTTTATCTGGAAAAGACGGGAACCTCCTGCACGCCCGGCGGATTCACATGGAAGACGGCAGCGACATCGGGTACGTGGGCGAGATTACCGGCGTTCACTACAAGATCATCAACGTAATCTGCGACGCGGGCATGATCCCCGTCATTGCGCCCATCGCGACGGACGCCAAGGGGCAAACGTGGAACGTCAACGCCGACACCGCCGCGGGAGAGATTGCCGCTGCGCTACAGGCGGAGAAACTGGTCTTCCTGACGGATACGCCCGGACTTCTGCGCGACCCGGAAGACCCGGACAGCTTGATCCACCAGTTGTGTCATCAAGAGATCATCAAGCTGACTCAAGATGGCGTGATCGCCGGAGGCATGATTCCGAAAGTCGAGGCCTGCTTGAAGGCCCTCGATTACGGCGTAGTGAAGACGCATATCATCGATGGGCGCGTCCCGCATTCCTTGTTGTTGGAGATCTTCACGGATCGGGGAATGGGAACGCTGGTCACGCACTAATGCCTTCCGGCGCTTGCGGTTGACCATCAGTCAAGGTATTGTCATGACATCGCGGCGGCCACGGTGGGTCAAGCGCGCCGCGAATTCGCCACACGAAACGACACCAAGGTTGGAGGACGTACGTCCGTGAACGAACCGATTACCGAACGCATGCTGAACATCTTCTGGGAAGGCGGCGTGTTGATGTTCCCGATAATGGCCGTGTCCATTATCGCGGTCGCCATCACCATCGAGCGCTTTTGGACCCTCCGGCGCGCCACCATCGATACGCGCGAATTCATGGACGCCATGCGGACGGTTCTTCGGCAGAACCGCGTGCAGGAAGCCATCGCCATCTGCGACGAAACCGACGCGCCGGTAGCCCGTATCATGAAGGCAGGGATCCTCAAGCACAACCGCAGCAAGGAAGATATCCGCGAAGCGATTGAAGATGCCGGCCACCTGGAGATTCCCCGGCTCGAGCGCTACATGTCCGCCCTGGCTACTTGCGCCAATATCGCGCCGCTGCTCGGCTTGCTCGGTACGGTACAGGGTATGATCAAGGCCTTTGCCCAGATTCAGCATAAGCAGGGACAGGTCAACCCTTCGGATCTTGCCGAAGGTATCGGCAACGCGCTCATTACCACGGCGGCCGGTTTGACGGTCGCCATTCCCACGCTGGTCGTGTACAACTACTTTGTCACCCGCGTGGAGAATATGATTCTGGAAATGGAAATCAGTTCCTCGGAACTCGTGGAACTGCTCACCAAGAACCGCGGCGAACGCGAGATTTAACGCGGAGGCGAAACCATGAAGTTTCGTGTCGCAACCGTCGAGAAGCGGAAGGTCCGGGCGAGCCTCGATCTGACGCCGTTGATCGACGTCGTGTTTCAGCTCCTCGTGTTCTTCATGCTCTCCTCAACCTTCGTGGTCCAGAGCAGCATACAAATCGAAACGCCCGTGGCCGAGGGTTCGGAAGCGTTGGAGCAAAAGGACCTCTCCATTACCTTGCAGTATGGCGAGGGCGGGCCCGACGGCAACGGCCGGGTATACGTGGACAACGACGAGATCTCGAGCTGGGCGGAACTCTCCCGCATCATCGCGGACGAAATGGCGGCCCGGCCGGAAACGATGGTCCTGATCCGTCCGGACGCCCGAATCGAAACGGGACGGCTTGTGCAGGTGCTCGGCATTGCCACGAGCGTAGGGGTCGAGCGCTACGGTATTGCCGCGGAACCGCCCCCTGAAGAATAGCGAGTAAGCATCTATGGCCCGCGACCGCGCATTCAAAATATCGCTGGGCGTTTCCATCCTCTTCCATTTGTCCATGGTGACGCTGTTCTCGATCTACATCTGGATTCCGGTCCGGGAACTGGAGTACTACACCTTCGACATCGTCGACCCCGTCACGCACGAGTCCGTCATTCGGGGTCCGCGCAACCAATTGCAGGTCCCGTCCATCGAAGAAGCGCTAAATCCGGTAAGCACCGAGGTGCCGCCGGAACTGGAAGCGCTGGCGCTGTCCGCTCCCGAAAACCTCGACCCCGCACTGCCTCAGATCAGCCTGCCGCGCCTGGAAGTGGCGGAACTGGAGCGCTTACAAGTTCGTGAGGAAGGGCTGCGCATTCGGTCCCATTTCGAGCAGGAAGGACCGCAGGATCCCTGGGCGCGATTTGGACGCGAGGTAGGCCGGCTACAGGATGCGCTACGCCAGTTGACCGCCTTCGACGAACCGGAAGAGGAAGTTGCATCGGGCCTGCAGCCGGTATCCCGGCCGGTCGAAGGGCTGGCGCTCTACATCGACTGGATGAGCGCGCCCGAAGATCGCGAACTGATTTTCTCGCCGCCCATCGATGCGCTGTGGCGGCTCGACCCGAAGACGTTAACCGAACCCATCGCCATCATGTTCAAGGTGAATCCGGCTGGACAAGTCATCGAAGTCATGACGCCGATCGAGGACGAGGATGGCGTCGTCGCGTCAGCGGGCAAAGCGTTGATCAAATACCAATTCGCGCCCATGGAAGGGGGCGTTGCGGGCGATCAATACGGCACACTGCTCATCGCGCCGGACGAGGGGCCATCCCTATGATCGCCCTGGAACTGAAATGGGCCCTGGTCTTGTACTCCAGCGTGCTGGGCGCCATGGCCCTGTTTATCTGGCTGTACACGGAGATCACCGTGCGCCGCCCCCATCGCTATCTGGGCAAACAATATCTGTGGCGCTGCGCGTTCTGCGGGTACAACTATCTGGACGAATCCGACGACGAATTGTCCAAGTGCCCGCGATGCGAAAGCTTCAACTCCGCCACGGAAGAGCGCGCGCGCTTTGTGCCCGCCCAACGCAAA
>CAZWDH010000060.1:0-26590 GCA_964632865.1 uncultured Nitrospiraceae bacterium | reverse complement strand
AGACTCCCGAGGCCAAGCTTGTCCGCGGTCTCGATAAGGCCCAGATGATGATTAAGATCGTCATGTACGAACGCGAGGGGCGCGGGCGCTTGAAGGAGTTCTGGAAGAACCCGAAAAATTTCCAGGATTTCGACTTGGAACCGGTTTCCCGGTTGTTTGACGCGATCTGCGAGGAAGCCGGGCAAGTCCGGCCCCTGTAGACATTCTTTCCCCATACCCTGCCAGGGGCAACGTCTGGGGCAGTTTCGCCAGTAACGCGCCCCTAACGACGCTCGCACGCGTGACTAACCGAATCCGCGTATGCTTTGCAAAGCCGGGGTAAAGCGGGAGTGAGGTCATGCGGATTTCGGACTGGGCCAGCGCGCGCATCTTCAGCGCCGTGCACAATCATCATCTCGTGTACAACACCTGCTGGGAAGATCCTCGTCTCGATCGCATTGCGCTAAACCTTGGCGCGGACGACACCGTCCTGGTCATCACCTCAGCGGGCTGCAACGCCCTCGACTACGCTTTGCAGGCGCCTCGCCATGTCTACGCGGTGGACATGAATCCACGTCAGAACGCCTTGTTGGAACTCAAACTGGCCGGCATCCGCAATCTGGCGTACGAAGAGTTCTTCGCCCTGTTCGGAAAAGGCCGGCTGGCACACGCAGACGCGTTTTACCGGGCGCGGCTTCGGTCGTCGCTTTCTCCCTACGCGAGGGACTATTGGGATCGGCGGATCGGCTTTTTCTTGGGAAAGGGTATTCGAAAAAGCTTCTACTACCACGGCAGTTCCGGACTCTTTGCGCAGATGGTGAACTGGTACGTCGACCGGGTGGCCAAAGTACGTGAGAGCATCGAGGCGCTGCTGTGGGCGCAGACCTTGGAAGAGCAGCACGATATCTACCATCGCGTACTGCGCAGCGCCATCTGGACGCGATTCATGCGGCGCTTTGTCGCGAACGATGCCACCCTTTCGCTCTTGGGTGTCCCGCGTCCGCAACGGCAGCAGGTCGAGCGGTACTACCCCGGCGGCATCGCCCGCTTCATCGAGGACTGTCTTGAAGCGGTTTTCGCCCGATTGCCGATTCACGATAATTATTTCTGGCGCGTGTATATGACCGGATCGTACACGGAAACCTGTTGCCCCGAGTATCTCCGCCGTGAAAATTTTCTTCGGTTGAAGCAGGGGCTGGTGGACCGAATCAGCGTTCACACGAACACCGTGCAGGGTTTTCTGGAGGCCCACGACAGCCCCATCTCCCGCTACGTGTTGCTCGATCATATGGACTGGCTGAGCACCTTCAAACAGCCACTGCTCGCGGGCGAGTGGCAGGCGATCATAGATCGCGCCGCTCCGGGCGCCCGCGTGATTTGGCGAAGCGGGGGCACGCGGGTGGAATTTGTGGACCCCCTGCTTGTTGCAGTCAATGGATGTTCGTGCCGCGTCGGCGACCTGTTGACTTACCACCGGGAACTCGCCGAGGATCTTCACCGAAACGATCGCGTCCACACGTACGGCAGCTTCTACATCGCGGACCTGGCGGCCGCGTAGGCGGGGCAGCCAGCGAGACGATTAGCCGGGGCCTTGTCAAGTCATGTCTGTTCTCAGCGAACTCCGCGTCTTGTATCATATGGCGTTGTCGCCTATACGCGGCGAGACGCACGCGCAGCGCCTGGAGAATTTTTACGGCGGCCAGGCCCGCGACTACGACGGATTCCGCGAACACCTGTTGCAAGGACGCAAGGAACTCTGGGAACGGCTGCCGGTAGACGACGGTGCGGTGTGGATCGATATGGGCGGGGGCACCGGCAAGAACCTCGAGCGCATCGGCCCGGACATCCGTCGGCTGTCGAAGGTGTACGTCGTGGATCTATGCCCCTCCCTCCTTGGTGTGGCGCGTGAACGAGCCAGAGCCAACGGCTGGTCAAATGTCAACGCCATCGAAGCGGATGTAACCACATTTGCTCCTGCAGAGGGAGCTGCGGATGTGATTACCTTCTCCTACTCCTTGACGATGATCCCGAATTGGTTCGCCGCCATCGATCGCGCTAGTGCCCTGCTGCGTCCGGGCGGGGTAATCGGCGTGGTCGACTTTTATGTGTCGAGGAAATATCCCGCCCCCGGCCACGCCCGCCACTCCTGGGCTACGCGGAATTTCTGGCCCGCCTGGTTCTCCACGGACAATGTGCATCCGTCGCCAGACCATGTACCCTATCTCTTTGAACGGTTCCAGGCAGAGCACTTCTCTGAACACCGCGCCCGGCTCCGGTATCTTCCACTTACACGTGTGCCGTATTACAGCTTTGTCGGGCGAAAAGCATAAGCCCCGGTCAGGCCGGAATTTGACACAGGTGAGGGCGGAATGGTACTTACAGGGCCTTATTCTGGCGGGGAATCGGGCGCCAAGCCGCCGAACCGCCGCGAAATGATCCCCCATCCCGTGATGTTGCGATCGATGTGGCTGCAAATTGGGAGTTCGGCCACATTCCGTTTGTACAGGAGAGAGAACCATGGCCCATATCGTTGCTGAACCGTGTATCAAGTGTAAGTACACGGACTGCGTCGCGGTGTGCCCGGTTGACTGCTTTCACGAAGGCGTCAACATGCTCACTATCGACCCGGATGAGTGCATTGACTGCGGAGCGTGCGTGGATGAATGTCCGGTTCACGCGATCTATCCGGAAGAGGATCTGCCGGAGAAGTGGGCGCACTACATCGAATTGAACAAAGAGTTGGCAGCGGAATGGCCGGTGATCAACGAGACGCACGATCCCCTGCCCACCGCGGAAGAGGCGAAGGACGTCGAGAACAAACTGGACGACCTCGTTCGCGAACCCGCCGCTCAGTAAGAGTTCAAATCACCGCTCGATGGCGATTGCCGTCGCGCGCAAAGCCTGCACCGCACCACCGTGGAATCTCCACGGTGGTGTTCTTTTGCTTCGGCCCGAAAACGCGGGGAGGTACTGGCGATTCGGTTTGGTGATTGAGCACCGCCTTCCCTGCGGAACGGAAGGAGCTTCCCTTGTCCGGCCAATTATCTGGTCGATGCTCGAGCTGCGAGCAGGTACTCGGCGAGGGGCCCGGCCACATCCAGTCCAGTTTTCTCTTCAAAGACGGCGAACATGGGGGAGGGATTGCATTCGAGAACGACGAAACCGGACGCGGTGCGGATGAGATCGACGCCGGAAAATCGCATGGAGCAGGCACGGGCGGCGCTCACGGCGGCGCGCCGCTCGGCGGCCGTGAGCTGCGTGGGTACGACCGCGTCTTCGCTACGCCGGTAGTCGAGTTCGCGGGAATGGATTTCGCCCGCCGCGACGGCTTTATTGCCGACCACGTAAACGCGAACGGACGTGCCTTCGAAGAGTTCCTGAAACAACACCGGCGCGTAGGCCAGCGCGGCGAGGCGTTCGTCATCGAGATCGTGCGCTTCGACTTCCTGCACTGTTGCGCCGCCTGCCAGAGGTTTGTACACGGCGCGTTTCGCGCGGCGGACAAATGCGCGCACGGCCTTGGGATCGTTGCTGGCCAGAAACCGGGGGACGGGTAGCCCGGCGTCGCGGAGCAGGCGCAGTTGGTACGGCTTGCGTCCGTGTTGCGCGTTCACGTCCGGCGGATTAACGAGGCGCGCGCCGCGGGCTTCGAGTGCCACGACGGCTGACACCATGAGGGCGCCGCATTCGTCCAGTTGTGCCAGCAGACCGTGGGGGCGCTGTTTCAGCTCCTTCGCAAGTTCGGGCACGCGGTAACTGGTCCCGAGCGAGCGCAGATAGACGGATCGCACCTCCGCAGGCAGGGTCTTGCCGTTGACGCGTATCCGATCCTCGTCGACCGACACGCGAGCCGACTCAGGGAACGCGACACTGTCGCACAGAAAGGTCTGGCCGCCCCGCGCCGCGATTTCCGCCCGGACACGACGGATCTGCGGGTCGCCCTTGGCGCCAAAAAGGGCGACCCATGCGCTATGGGTACGCCGCGCCGCGCTCAGGCTTCCTCACCCAGTGCCAGGGTGGTCACGCCACCGCCTTTCCACCAGGCTTCTTCGCCGACGGCCAGGGTCGTCGCCTTGCCTTTGGCGGCAGGCGCGGGAAGCTCGAGTTCACGAATGAACAACTTCGGTTTGGTAACGTTCTTAGTCCGTTTCACGACACCTACTCCCATCGTGTTCGACATAGGATCGAATTTGGATTGACTCCTCCGAACGTACAGGCGAAAGGTTCCGGCATTACAGGACCCGGCCGCGGAGTTTGGAATGCAATTGCCGGGACGCATGCGTGTTATTTGTTACGATGCACCCTTGGCGATATGAGCCGTAAACTCACAACCCGGAGCGAAGACCTCGGTTCTGCAGGTGTCGGGATTTGTTTCTCATGAAATTGCGCTTCCAGAAACGGTATTTCTTCGCAGCTTGTCTTGCCGCACTGCTCGGAGTCGCGGCGTTGGCCGTTATCGCCTTTGCCATCGCCATGGGCGACGATGAAGGCATTCCGAGGGCGACAATTGCCGACACTCAGGGTCGTAGTATCAGCTACCTTCATGCGGGCGATTCGGCATCACAACGAGTCATCTACGTGCACGGTTCGCCGGGGAATGCGCGCGCGTGGTTAGACTATCTGAAAGACCCCATTCCTGGTTTCGAGTCTATCGCGCTCGATCGACCGGGTTTCGGTCAGACCGCGCCCGCGGGTCCCGCGCCAACACTGCAATCACAAGCCGCGGCGATTGAGCCCTTCCTTATCGAACGCGAAGGCAAATGGCCGATTCTGGTGGGGCACTCGTTTGGCGGGACAGTCGTGTGCCAGGCTGCCGCAGACTATCCGAATCGGGTCGGCGGGCTCATGATTATGTCCGGCGCGCTTGATCCCGCGCTGGAGCGAAAGCGCTGGTATCAGCAAGTCGGAGAGTTCTGGTTCATGCCGAGCTTGCTGCCGCGCCCGCTGCGGAATTCCAATCGTGAATTGATACCGCTTAAGGGCGAGTTGGAGACGTTGGCTCCGCGCCTTGCGACGATAACGAGCCCGACTAGCATCCTTCACGGCACGGAGGACGATCTGGTTCCCGCCTCAAATGTGGACTTTCTTCAGAACCATCTGCCCTCGGATTCCATTCGGGAGATCCGGTTGTTCGAGGGACGGAATCATCTGATTCCCTGGTCGGAATCAGAGGCCATCCGCGAGGCTATCCAGACGGTGGCGGTTGAGGAGGGATCATAAGGAATGGTCCAAGACTCTCACGCCAGCCCCCCCATGACCGGGGAAGGAAAATGATCTCCGTTTCCGCGCGACAGCGATTGCTTCAACGGCGCTACTCCAGACCTGCCAACGCATCGAGAAACCACCGCTGGGCCGGAAACTGGCCTTCCTTATGGAATTCCACGTGGCCGTCCAGATAGAGCACGTTGATGCCGGCGGGGATGTGGTGGTCCAGGGAGCGGTCGAACATAATGGGAATCTCGTCGGGCCGAATGGGTAGGTCCATGCCGGAGCTGTCCTTCAGCCGCACGAAACTGTCCGTTCCTGCCGTACCGGCGCCCGCCGCTGTAACCAGATCGCCTTCGAATCCGCCGCCGCTTTGCTGTTGCTGACGGTAAGCGTCGATAAATGCGCGCGCTTCTGTCTCGTTCGTGACGGCATAGCCGAGGTAGAAATAACTCTCGTCGCCAATGGTCTCTGGTGTTTCCATCGCCTGCGTCACATCGGAATCGCTGGGGCAAATGAAGATGCTCGGGGCGGTCAGGTACTCCGGATAGATTGCGCTCGCCGAGGGCGCAAACTCGCCCGGCACATCCGACAGCGGCGGAAGCGCGTGGTCATGCTCATTCGCCCACATCATGTAGACGAGACCCATCTGCTTGAGGTTGTTCTGGCACGACGCCCTGCGCGCCGCCTCGCGCGCCCGCGCGAGGGCCGGGAGCATGATAGCGGCCAGAATTCCGACGATGACAAACAACCCGACCATCGCCACGGCGCCCACGATTGCAGCGATCAGGCACCCGTTCTGATTGCCGGATGATCTCCTCGGCCTTCCCGGCAACGGCGCGCCCACCCGAGGGGGCGGCTGATATCGCTGGTCTCCCGGAGGAATGGGAGGCTTCGGTGGAGTGCTATCCGCAAGTAAAGGAATCGTGCGCCGGTGTTCAGGTGTATTGCCATTCATGCTGCTACTCCCTTCCTCCGCGATGGGCCCCACGCGTGCTCTTGCACCATGGTAGCACGCCACCGGACCGCAACATAAAAAGGGCCGCCGCCCGCGTGTGGGCGACGACCCCGGGAAATGGGCGAGGGGTGAGACTAGAAACCGTCGAAGGGACGATTGTAACGGCCAAAGGTGCGGGCACTGTCCGGAGTCATGGGAAACTCTTCGGCGGGGTACCGCAGGAACTTCACGTGGCCGTCGAGATATAGAACGTTTCCGCCTCCGGGAATGTGGGCGTAGTCCTTGGTATTCGTCGAAATGTGATCCCATACGACCGGGATCTCCGTGGACGCCTTGGCGCTGCCTGCCGGATTGTTGATGTCGGTGATTAGGAAGCGTTCGATACCTTGCCGGAGGCGGAAGATTACGTCGCCGCCGCCGGTTTGGGTTCCCGCGTACGTTGACGAGACTTCAAAGTCCTCGTCGCTTGCAGCGCCGTTCGAGTCGAAATTCTCTTGGGCCAGTTCGCCCCACGGGGTGTTCATGAACTCCGCTTCTGAGAAGCGGCCACCCACGTCGGAACCCACCGTACCGACGAGCGGTCCGAGTATATTGACATCCTCCGTAATCAGCCAGCCGGTGTAGTCATAGGGTTCCTTGGCAAGTTCGCAGGGTTGCACGACTCCATCATCATTACCCTTCGAGGCGTCATAGCGAGCCACCGGATCGGTTTGGGCGGCCCAGGATGGGCACCAGACGACGTTCACGTCCGCAAGGTACTCCGGAAAGACGGCGGGTCCACTGAAGATCATTTCGGGGCTCAAATCACCGTCACAGGTGAAGGTCTGGCGGGGCGGGAGTTTGTAGCCGTTGCTTTCGTTCGAATACATGGTAAGGACGAGGCCAATCTGTTTTAGGTTGTTCTGGCAACTTGCGCGGCGGGCGGCTTCTCGCGCGCGGGCCAGGGCCGGCAACAAGATCGCCGCCAGGATGCCGATAATGGCAATGACGACGAGCAATTCGATGAGAGTAAATCCGAGAGAGCGTTTCATAGCGCACAATCCTTTCAATCCAGTCGAGACGAAGACGACCCCACGTCGAGCAAGCGCACATAACGTATGCTTTGCATGCTGAACAAAAGGATTGTGCAATAAGATTATGCTCTAAGTCAATATAAAAATTTTTCCTGAGTGAGCACATGGTCTGCCAATGGTACTTAACACTGCAAGTTGTTATTTTACAGCGTCTTATCGAAATATGCGGGAAGTACGCCGGAGGCATCGGTCAGGTGAAGAGGATTCCAAGCATGCCAAGAAGAAATACTTCGAGGAGCTTCTCGAAAATCCCCGCCACGATACTCGCCACCGGAAATCGGAAAAGATCACCCCATTCGAACCCATAGATGGTGAAGACCAGGATGGCGACGAAGATCCCACCCATGATTGGAACGAACCACAGAAGGGCAGCCGCGATCGCGACTGGGGTCAACGCGATGAGATTCAATACGAAGGTGTCGTTTGGCAGGCGGTTGCTCCAGCTCAGGAAAAGGTAGAGACCGAGAAAAACGCCGAAAAACTGGGTGAACATGTTGACGGCGATCATAATGTAGCCGGCCACCGGCTCGACCGTGGGGGTATCCGAGGCGGAAGCCTCGCGGCTGGCTTCGGGCACGTCGAATCCAGTGGTCACGAAGACGAGCGCTGCAAGCACCACGACGGCGATTCCCGCGTAGAGAGCGACCTTTTGCATGGTTTCATCGGAAGGCCAGTTCTTCTCCAGCCACGAACGATCGTCCTTTGCGGGTTCCAGTGTTGGCGCGGGCAAGGGGTCTTCATTCTTTTCAAGACGCATGGTGTCGATGGGCGCCACGAATCCGGAGGAAGGATCCTCCGGGTCGGCTTGCTGGACGAGGTTCACGCAAATGTTGCAGAGAATGCCGCTTCCCGTTTGGTGGCGATCCCAATCGCCGCGGAACTCGCGCCCGCAGCGATCGCAGTGGTGCTTCCCGGCGCGCGGCTGTTCCGGTTGGGTGCCGGCGAACAGGGAGGCATCGCCGCGGGCGGCTTGTTCCGAGACGGGTATGGGGGTGGTCGGGGCCTCGGAGTCCAGAGACCTGCTGTTCTGCCAGGTGACGCTTAGCGGCTTGCCGCAGGCGGGACAGGTGGTTTTCATGCCGACGGCGAACTCGGACATGACCATTTCATTGCCACAGGGACAACTCACCCGGATGTTGACCACCTTGATACCTCTTGCTTTGGGATCGAGTAATGTCTCTGGCACGTGAGCGCGATCAATTGGATTCTAGGAGGCTGAGGCCGGCGGGTTCAAACGGCGGAGCGATCAGTCGATCAGCACGAGCGTGTCGGCGAGTTCGTTCACGTCTCCGGTTTCCCTCGGGAGAGCGGATTCAAGTTGCTTGCCGGCCTTGTCGATGCTGTGCGTGAGGGCCGATGCGACATCGCCTTTTCGGATGTCTTCAACCAATTCGCGGCACAAGGCGTCAATGGCAGGCTGGCCGAGCTTCTCCGTGACGGCTGCGTCCGCGAGAATGACGGCGGTCCGTTCGTAGAGGGAGACGAAGAAGAGCAATCCGGAAGCCCCGGCCGTGTGGTGCACGCGATCGTCGAAGAAGACCTGGCGCGCGCGGGCGTTGACTTCGTCGCGCATCTGGGCGGCCGGCGTGAAAAGCATGCGCAACCATTCGATGCGGGACGCGGCGAATGCGCCGAGCACGAATCCGACAACCATGGCGATGATGAGGGCGGGCAGATGATAGGGAATCGCAAACCCTTCCCAGGAGCCCGTGCGCTCGGGAGCGTATACCGGCAATAAGGCCCACGTTACCGCCATCAGCACGATTCCCACAAATAGTCCCACGATGTCTTCGGGACGGTCGTAGCGGCCTGACGCGGTCGCCACGACGGGGACGATTTCGGCGGAGGTTTTGGATTCCGCCGCAGCCACCGCTTCTTCGACGGCCTTTCGTTGGTCATCCGCAAAGTACGTTGTCGCGTTCGGCATGGGCCGCTGCTCCCCGTTCAGTTTGTTACCACGATCCGGTGGCGCCGCCGCCACCCGAGAATCCTCCGCCGAAGGAACCGCCGGAGAAACCGCCCGAACTTCGGCTGCCGGCGAGGGCCTGGTAGAGGATGAACCCGAGGAGCGCAAACACGGCACCCCAGAAGATCCACGCCCAGCCGCTCGCGCCGCGCCGGATCAAGGAAACGACGGTAAAAATGGCGAGCCCGATGGCGCCCACGACCACGGCGTAATGCCACCACGGGCGCGGACGCGTCGGCAGCGCGATGCCTCGCGCCATGTGATCGAGACTTTCCACGCCCGCGACGATGCCCTGTGAATAGTTCCCCTGCTTGAAGTGGAAGATGATCTGTTCATCCATGATCTTCTGGCAGACCGGATCGAACTCGCGGCCCCAATCCGCGCCGAGTTCGATGCGCGCTTTGCGATCCTGTGCGGACACGAGCAGCAGGATGCCGCGATTCCACGACTGGCCTCCGACTTCCTTGTAACCGATGCCCCACTGATCGAAGAGCAGTGTGGCGAAGGTTTCGATGCGAATGCCGGGGGGACCGTACTGGGCCATGGATTCGATCGTGACCACAACGATGGGGATGGCCTGTTCCTGAAGCAAGGTGGCGCAGGTGTTCCGGATGGACTCCTTGTCTTGCTCAGAGATGAGCCCAGCCCGGTCGAGGATGAAATCGAACTCGCCGGGCGGTTCGAGGTTGATCGTGCGATCCTGCGCGTGTGCGACGCTGATTGCAAGCGCGGCAATGCAGATTCCCAGTCGCCCAATGTGAGATCGAATCATGTCGTCTCCTTGCAGTCGTGATTGCCATCTCCACCCTACCGGAAATGAACGGCGAGTAAAAGTGCGCAGAGGGAACGCCTCTACGGCAGGGGAACTTCCACCGGGAAGGCGCAGAGGGGGTCGTGGTGGAGGAGGGCGCCGTCGACGTACACGCGGAAGCCTTTGAGGCCGTCGGGAGTCTGATTCGGGCTGGTCGCGGGCGCCCAGGCGATGGTGACGTCGCGATCGTGGTAGCGGATGCCATCGATGATGAACGGCCCCATGGACGGGTTGATGAGGGGGTGGAGTTCGAGGATGTCGTCCGTGTGCGGACGGAGCCCGGCGATATCGGCGATCAGCAGATCGATATAGGTGGAGTGATTGTAGTCGCGCTGCTCCGTGCGCCACTCGGCATTGAGTCCGTTGTAGTATTCACCGGTCCAGGGGAACTGCAGGTCCTGCTTGTAGTACTGGGCTTCGGTGTACGAACGAAAAAGGCCGAACAGGTCCGCCGTACGCAATGGACTTTGGGGATGTTCGCGTAACGTGGCGGCCATGGCGGAAAGGACGATGCTGTTGGCGTGGGGCCAAGTCGGGCCGTTCCACATGCAACCGCCGATGCGCCGTCCGTAGAATATTTCGTCTTGCGAATAGGCAGGGCATTGCTTTGAGGCAGACGCAACCGGCCAAGGCGTCCAGAACTGCTCGGGATCGAGGATGGACTGCCAGGCGCTGAGATACGGTGCGCCGTCCACGCCGTCGAACATGGAGAAGTAGAAGGGATACACGCCGATCACTTCTTTGACCATGGCTTTCTCATGCGTGCTGGGTTCGACGGAATAGAAGAACTGGTTGGCCGAGTCCCACATTACCGATGCTGTCGCGTCCCGGATGGTATCGGCGATGCTGTGGTAATGCGCCGCCCCAGCTTCATCACCCAGCGCGGCAAGCACGCGGGCGAGGTTGCGGGCATTGCCATAGACATAGGCCGTAAGATCGACGCGTTCGAGATGCTGGTCCTGCTTTTCCGCATCGAATCCCTTGAAGTAGAAAAAGGAAGGCTGCCACTCCATGCCGGTCCACCAGTGGCTGTCGACCATGAGGAGGCCGTCGTGGTCCGCGTCGTACACGGCAAGCCAGCCATCGACATTCTTCTTCAAGGCGTCCGCCCAGCGGGTCAACGCGTCCATGTCGGGCTGTACGCAATGGGCGTCCCACGCGGTGGACGCGATCCAGTCCGTGTACTGGCCCGTGCCGATTTCCGTGGGCCGGATGTAGTTGGGGAAGACGCCGTCGGGTTTGAGATTGTTGCACCACGTATCGATGAAGCCGCGCACGTATTGGGGATCGCGGAGCCAGCGCAGCTCCCGGACCTGATGTCCCGCCCCGTAGGAAATCACGTTGGGAAACCAGGACGAGGTCCAGCGGCCTTCCGCCACGGCCCAGTCCGAGAGCCGGCCTTCGCCGACGCGGAACAGGTTCTTTTTGACGATGCTGGTGGCGCGGTGCCAGTACTGTTTCTGGATCTCTTCCCGTCCCGTGAAGGCGGGGACGTTTGCCGTAAGCCAGGACAGGTATTGTTCCCGGTGCGCCGAGAGCGCGTCCGGCGCGTCGATTGCGCGTTGCAGCGCCGCTTCCGCGTTGGTCGAGCGGGTGCTCGACGCGACGAAGAGATCGAGGGCTATTTCCTCGCCGGCTGCTACCGTCAGCGTCCGCTCCAACTGCATGGGCGTGCGATGGACGCCTTCGATCACCGTGTCGCGAGGATGAAGGTAGAGGGCGTCGATATTCACGTTGCTTCCGGCGGAGATGGCGAGAAGCTTTACCTGCAAGTCCCCCGCCGTGATATCGCCGAGAGGATAGGTTGTCAACGCGAAGTCGGAGGGGTTGTCTCCCCAGCCTCCGGTTGGCTGCAGGGCTAATCGCGGATGACGCCGTTGACCGGGACGTTCGAGCAGGAAGTCCGCGATGCCAGGCTTGCCCCGCGCGTAGCGAATCGTGAGGCTCATGTCCTTCAGGTCTTCGGCGACATTAAAACCGTAGATCGCGAAGTGGCCGGCATTGCCCCCGAAGTTGCTGCCGAGTACACGTCCACCGCTGGCGCCGGCTTTCTGGTCCTCGCCGGTGCTGCCAATTTGTTGCGCGGGCGCTTCGCCTTCGCGGGACAGGAATTTGTCCGCGACCGGAGGACCGGGAGCCGCGGTGAAGCCGGGCATATGTCCGATGGAGTGGATGACGAGACCGTGGGCTTCCGTAATCCATTGAACCCGATCCCCCTCGAACTTGGCGCCGGCCGACGGTATGGAAACCGTCAGGGCCAGATCTTGGGATTCTGTGCCGACGTTCTTGATATGCAGCCGGCAAGCCATCACGTCGTCTCCCGTGATCCACTTCGTGCCGGTTACGGAAACGTTTCTGCCGCTGCCGGTCTGTTCGACGCGGGAGGGATAGCTGACGCCGGCCGCCGGGATGACGAGTTGGGGGCCTGCTTTGAGGCCGACATCGAATCCGATGCCATCGTTGGTAATGAGGTAATAGTGGATGGAGCCGGCGGGGAAGCCCCAGCCGCCCGGATGCTGCGCCCACAGGCACTCGCCCGACGGCGCCATAGGAACATGCTGAACGTAGGGTCGGGCGAGCAGCGCGTCCACATCCGGTCCCTCGAACAGCCGGCCACCGGGGCCTACGGGAAGTGGAGCTGGTTGTGCAACGATCGTTGAAGCGAAGATAAGCGAACAGAGTCCGGCCGGAAACAAGAATCCCCTCACGCAGTACGTCCTCCCCAGCGAGCGATACGCCGATTAACGAATGTCGGCGTCCAACCACTTCAGGAGGGCCATGACCCCCCGGGCCTTCTTCAGCATGGTCGCTTTCAAGCCCAATTCACGGAGCTTTTCTTTGGCTTCGTGACGTGACTTGGCCACGACGACCCCCCCCACAAACGACTTTTCTTCGTCGCCTTCGGCCCGTATGGCGTGGTACTCGAAGGTAGGCATCAACAGTCTCCCGTACTCTCGGAATGCGAGTGCCCGGCCGAACCGCGTCGGACCGTTGGAACCACTTGGCGCATCGTTCCTTACTAACTCCGTCTCTTTCATTCTAACACGGGATCGCCGCTTTGCCAACGGAGAGCGGGTTTTCAAACCCGCTGCGTTTGGGCCTTAAGCGACACGGGGGCGGACGATTGGGAAGGCTGCCTTGGGCTAAGAGGAATGAGCGCGTTGGTGGACCCAATCATAGGTTCCTCGGCTGGCGGGTTGGAAAACCCGCCCTCCGGTTTGCTAGTAGACTCAGATCGCATTTTTGAATCGTGGGCGAGCGGGGATTTAGACTGCGCGCCCTTTTTCGTTTGGTCCCGTAGAAATCCAACAATAAAGCATAGGACACGTGTATTCATGCCCCGTTTCTTGCCGAAGTCTGTCGTCTGCGTCCGCGAGGGCTACACCCGCAGCCGTCTGGTTTCCGATCTCATCGCTGGGTTGACGGTGGGGATTATCGCATTGCCCCTGGCCATGGCATTTGGGATCGCCTCCATTCCGGAAACGGTCGCGGCGACCGACGGGATCTCTCCGCCAGCGGTCGGCTTGTACACCGCCGTCGTGGCCGGGTTCCTGGTTTCCGTGTTCGGCGGAAGCCGGGTGCAGATTGCCGGGCCGACGGGGGCCTTTATCGTCATCGTCTACGATATCGCCGCGCGGCATGGATTCGCGGGACTGGCGACGGCCACCATGATGGCCGGGGTCATCATGATCATCATGGGTCTTGCCCGCTTTGGCGCGATGATCAAGTTCATTCCGTACCCCGTGACGACGGGATTCACGTCGGGCATCGCGGTGATCATCTTTTCGTCGCAGATCAAGGATTTCTTCGGTCTCGGCATGGGCGCTGTGCCCGCTGAGTTCGTCGAGAAATGGCAAGCCTATGCCCAACACGCCGCATCCTGGCAGCTTGAGCCGGTTGCGGTCGGTATTGGTTCGCTGGCGGTCATGATCCTGTTGCGCCGCTTCGCTCCCCGAGTTCCCGGCGCCATCGTGGCGGTGGTGCTCGCCTCCTTCGCGGTGTGGGCATTGGGTCTGCCGGTAGATACGATTGGGTCGCGATTCGGCGAGATACCACGCACGCTGCCGGCGCCGCATCTTCCCGCGTTCAGCTTTGAACTCATGCGCGAACTGGTGCCGGAAGCGACGACCATTGCGCTGCTGGCAGCCATCGAATCACTGCTTTCCGCGGTGGTCGCCGACGGTATGATCGGGGGACGGCATAAAGCCGATTGCGAACTGGTTGCCCAAGGCGCGGCAAACCTCGCGTCGGTTGTCTTTGGCGGCATCCCCGCGACCGGCGCCATCGCCCGAACCGTCGCCAACATTAAGAATGGAGGTCGCACGCCCCTGGCCGGGATCATCCATGCGGCAGTTTTGCTGCTGATCATGGCCGTCCTTGCGCCGCTCGCTTCCACGATCCCGCTGGCGACCTTGGCGGCCGTGTTGATGATGGTGGCATGGAACATGAGCGAGATCGATCACTTTCGGTCCATTCTGCGCGCGCCGGGAAGCGACATCGCGGTGTTGCTCACCACCTTCGGCCTCACCGTGTTCATGGACCTAACCGTGGCCGTCGGCGTCGGCGTGGTGCTGGCGTCGATCCTGTTCATGAAACGGATGACGGAAGTTTCTGACGTCATTGATATCGCGCGGGAACTGGAAGACGGCAATGGCGGCTGGGATGAGCTGGATGACCCGGACGCGGTGGCCAAGAAGGTGGTGCCGCAAGGGGTGGAGGTTTACGAAATCACCGGGCCGTTCTTCTTCGGCGTGGCGGACCGACTGAAAGATGTATTGCGAGAGGTCGAACCCCCGCCGCGGATCTTTATCCTGCGCATGCGGAAAGTACCCGCTATCGATGCCACGGGCATGCACGCCCTGGACGAGTTTCACGATAAATGCGCCCGGCAAGGAACGGTATTGCTGTTGTCGGGCGTGAACCCCCATGTTCGGGAGGCCCTGGAGCGGAGCGGTCTGTTCGGTGACACGTTGGCAGGCAACGTGTTAGGGAATATCGATCTCGCCTTGGAACGCGCGCGGGAACTTCTTCCGTCGCATTGAGTCGAACTCGATTGGCCATAAGAGCCCCGTTTTTGCCATACTATTCGTTCATCCCCAAAAGCCAAAATCCCCCTTGAGGAGTAGTTTGCATGATCACATACACAACATCCCTGGAAGGGATTTCGCCGGACAAGCTGAAAGGGTTCTTCGTAGGGTGGCAAAATCCGCCTTGGCCCGAGACCCATATGAAACTGCTGGAAAACAGCAGCCACATCGTTCTCGCCATTGATGATGAGAAAGACCGCGTGGCGGGATTTGTCACAGCCATGTGCGATCACGTTTTGAGCGCATCGATTCCCTTTCTGGAAGTGTTGCCCGAATATCGGGGGCATGGCGTGGGGGAAGAACTGGTGCGGCGGATTCTCGATGAAATTGGCGAACTGTATATGGTCGATTTTGTTTGCCATCCCAACATGCAACCCTTTTACACCAGGTTGGGCATGCGGCCGTCCACGGGGATGATGCGGCGAAACGTGCAACGGCAGAAGGGTCCGGAAGCCCAAGGCGAGCGGAACGGCATCCAGCATTAGCCAACCGCGGGGACTGCGGTTTGTGTTATCGTCGTAACCGGGCTATGGAATCGTTGGGGGAGTCCTTGCCATGGTACACCTTGTCATTGCGTCCATCGTTTGTGCGGCCACGGAATTTCAGACCTTCGACGCGCCCGGTTACGACGTGCCGGTCAGCGGGGTCTGGTACGAGAACGGCGAAGCGCAGAGCGCGCTGCCCCTGGGGGCGCTGGGCACGGGGTATATCGACCTTCGCTCGGACGGACGGTTCGGTGAATCCACCGTGGAGAATAACTACCTGCGGCCTGCGCCGGTGGGATCGCAAAGCGGTTGGTATGTCCAGGCCGGTGAAAAGCGCGCCGAGTTTCTTGCGGAATCCGCGCCGGTGGACGGGGTGCGGTTCTGGGGGCACGTACCCGCGGCGGATGTGTCGCTGGAAGACGTGCTCGATCCCGTCGAGGTGTCGCTTCGCGCCCACGCGCCGCTCATTCCTCATGATTACAGTCTTTCCGAGTTGCCTGTCGCCTTCTTCCGGTACCGCGTGAACAACACGGGCAGTGCGCCCATCCCGGTCGAACTGGGCCTGCAATGGGACCTCAATCCCCCGCGGGCGGATAAGGCGGAAGGCAACGTGGAGACCGCCCTTGCATGGCGGCGCGAATCACTGGCACCGGGCGAGACTTGGCAGGTGACACCGGTGCTGGCGTTCGCGACGGAAATACCCGATCTGCCCGATACCGTTTCAGGAGATTTACCTGCGCTCGAAGGCAGTGCGGTGCCGCAAGGGCAGGCTTTTGCTTTCGACGAAGTGAGTAATTTCTATCTCGATCCGCACGGCGGGTTTGTATGGGATACGCACAAAGAAGAATCCGCCGTGTTTGCGGGGGCACCGAACATCGGCCAACTCCTCTGGCAAATCGAGTACGACGAACAGAAGGCCGGGCGCGGTCCCAATGTGCCGTTCTCGATCGCGCCGCGAGACGGAACACTTGTTACCGCGGACGACAGGATCGCGGTAACGGTAACCACGCGGCGGGCGAGCCGAAACGCGATCGCCTTGGAGTACGCAATCATGAATTGTACTGACGAAGCCATTCCGGATTTGCGGTTCGCATTTGCAGCCAACGTCGATATCGGCGGACCCGGCAAGGAAGCGGATGATCGCGCCACGTGGGACGCGGACAGCCAGCGCGTGATCGTCGAATCCGCGAGCTCGGATACGGCAGTCGCGCTGATGGGCGACCCCGACGAATACATCGTGAGCACCTGGCCCAACGCGCATATCGCCATGGACCGGAGACAACTGGTCGCGGTCGATGGATCGGACGCGCAGACCGAAGCGGCCCGCTACGGCGTTGACGTGTTCACTATCCGCGGCGGCAGTTACGCGCTCGGCGCGTCGGGCAACGGCTGGGAATTCGACAACGAGTCCGGCGATGTCTTGCGCGCGACCGCCGCGCGCATGCTCCAACCCGGCGAGAACGCGGAGGTCACTTTCGCGCTCGCGTGGTATTTCCCAACTTGGGAATCGAGCGACGGCGAAACGTTGCGCCATCGGTACGCAAACCGTTTCGACGATGCGTATGAGGTGCTAAAGTATGCGCTGCCGCTGCATCGCTTTGTCGACTATAGCATTGTCCAGTGGCAGTCCCAAGTCTACGCGAGCGATGCGTCGCCTGCGCTCAAGGACGCGGTCATCAATAGTCTCTACGTTCTGCCGCGCAATTCGTGGTGGCTGGATGACGGGCGATTCTTCCAGAGCGAATCTTTTACAGGATGTCCTATCACGGAGACACTGGTCTGCCGTTTCAACGGGTCCTTTCCGCTGGCCTTGCTCTTCCCGGAATGCGAGAAGGCGACCATGCGTGAGTTCGTGAGGTGGCAGGGCGATAACGGGCAGATCGCCTTCGGCTTCGGCACGCCTGCCGGCACGCAGACCCCCATGATGCATTTGCAGATCCCCATCGTGTCGTCGGAATACGTGTTGCTCGCGTGGCGCAATTATCAGTTGTGGCAGAACGATGCCTACCTGGATGAAGCCTACCCGTCGGTGAAGGACGCGCTGCGCTTCTGCATGACCCTCGACACGGATGGTGACGGGCTCGTCAACGAGGCGCCCGGCAGCGAGACGGGCTTCCCCGCAAACCAGTACTACGACATCTGGCCCTGGTGGGGCACCAGCGCGTACACGGCCAGCATCTGGCTCGGCGCGTTGAAAGCGGGGATCACGATGGCGGAACGAAAGGATGATGCGGACTTCGCGGCGGAGTTGCAGGACTGGTTCAATCGCGGCGTGGCGGCGTACAACGACAAACTGTGGACCGGCGAGTATTACCGTCTCTATAGCGGCACTGAGAATCGCCCCGCGAGCGAAACGTCGTTGACCAACGCGCTTTGCGGACAATGGTTCGCCTACGCGAGCGGATTGGGCGAGTTGCTGCCGCACGATCGCATCGATGCCGTCATCGACACCGTCTTGCGCCTCAACGCGCAAGCGACACCCTACGGCGCCGTCAACGGCGTCAAACCGGACGGCAGCGTCGACACGTCCTTCCACGATCACTCCGCCGTCATCACCATCGGCGAGGTCTGGAACTTCTGCGCCATGGCCGCCTTCGCCGGTCGCGCCGAAGACGCCATGGATCTCTTCAACCGCAGCTACGGCAACGTCGCCCTGAACCACAAGACGCCCTGGAATATCCCCTGGAGCCTCGACCGCGACACCGGCGCCATCAAGTGGGGGATCAACTACTACTCCAACCCCTGCGTGTGGACCGTGTTCCAGGCGATGGCGCCGGAGGTGTACGCGGGGCTGGGTAAGGTCGTCGTCGATCATGGAACGATGTAGTTTCTGTCGCCCCCGTTCGGGGGCTCGATGGTGGTGGGGGTCCATGATCCCAGGGTCCCGCTCGTGCCTCGCTCCACCCTGGGCTACAGCCCTCCGCCCCGTCCGGGGCTGCGCCAGAGACGTCCAGCGGAGTCGCACGAACTCATTCCCTTAGTTTTGGTTTTCGGATTTCGAGCATTGGAATTTGTTTCGGATTTCGTGCTTCGGATTTCGGATTTGATTGCGGCTTTGCTGCGCTGGGCTACAATCGAGTCGCCCCGTCCAGGGCTGCCTTGGACATCTGCGCTCAAGTAAGGGGTTATAGCCCTGAGCCGAGTTAAATCTTATTAGTCGTTCGGACGGGACTGCGCCTATGCTGCGATGGGCTACAGTCTTCCGCCCCGTCCGCGGTGAGAATCCAAGTTCGCAGTGAGAAGTAAGGCACGGAGCTGGTGCTCCACTTGCATTGCGAAGCAAAATCAAAGTCTTTTGGAGGGGGTTCGGGGGAACCTTTTCTTCAGAAAAGGTTCCCCCGATTCTTCAGTCTATCCAATTGGATTAGCCCATTGCGGAGCGGACGTTGGCGCGCATTTTTTCGAGGCCGACCGCGGCGACTTCGACCGGGTCAGATTCCCAGTGGGCTTTGTTAAACAATTCGAGGGAGAGCGGACCGGTATACCCGATCTCGGCGAGTTGTTGGAGCGCGTCGTCCAGGGGGAGGATGCCGTCGCCGGGGTAGATGCGGTCCGCGTCGCCGCCCGTATTCGGATCGGCTTCGGGGCCGACGTCGTTCCAATGGAAGTCGGCGATGAATTTGCCGTTGAGATGGCGGATGCCGTTGAACCCGGAACCGCCGCGCCACAGGTGGAACGTGTCCGCGACGATGCAGGCGTCCTTGTCGTTGGCGTCGATGGCCATGCCGGAGGCGAATCCGAGCCGGTTCACGCCTTTCGTGAAGCCGACGAATTCGAGGGCGCCGATGACGCCATACTCGTCGCGGCTGATTCTGAGTAACTCGGCGTACCGCGCGGCCCCCCAGTAGTGGTCGTAGTCTTCGCGGTCGGGGAACGGCAGCACGGCTACATGTTTCGACCCTACGTCCGCGGACATGCGCATGCGCTCGCGGGTCTTGGGCATGCCGGCGTCAAACTCCTCCTGCGTGGCAGGGATCGCGTTCCAAAGTCCGATGACATTGCACACGTACATGCCGCGCTCGGTAATGTCCTGACCGAGTTCCTTCAGGTTGCCGCCGCCCTGTTCGTATTCCTCGAGTTCATTGACCCAGAGTTCGACACCGTCGTATCCGGTTTCGTGGGCGACGCGGATCTTGTCGACGAGCGGCGTGGGGCGGATGGTGCTGGCGTTCAAAACGAAGGGCCAGGGGCTGAGCCCGTCCTGATACAACGGGGAGGGGGCGGGCGCGGCGACGGCGGCACTCGTACCCATAGCGGCGATTCCGGCGGCGCCGGACTGAAGGAATTGTCTGCGATTCACGATAGAAATACTCCCAGGTTTTGGCGAATTTCAAGATCGGTTCTGACTCTGAACCGGGTTGGCTTGCTCATGAACTCGTAAGAACTGGTTCGGACAATCGGGATCCAGATTGCCTTGTCTATCCCTCGTCGATTTCGATTCAGGTATCGATACCGATCCCGATTTCGATAGCGATTTTCGGAGCTGTGGAGATGAAGCGATCATATTCGGCGGGCCTCGATCACCCTTCGCTGCCGTAGAACCAGTCGATGGCTTTGGCGATATCCGGTTCCGCCGCGACGACCGGGTCGACCCGGCGGCTGGTGGCGAGTTCGATATCTTCGATGGCAATCAAATCCAGTGGATTCGACATGGCGAGGATCACGGTTTCATCTTCGATCCGCACGGGGATGCAGTGGTGGTGCCGGCACAAGCGGCCGTTGACCAGGCGCACGGCGGTTTCCTCCGGGACATCGCTTTCGAGATGGATAAACGGAAGCTTCAATTGGCACGCCAGAACCTGCGCGACGACTTCGCTTTCCGTATGCCCAAGTTCGACGAGGATCGTGCCCAACCGGCGTTGCGGATGCTCCTGCTGTTCCTGTAGCGCGTGCGCCAGTTGCTCCTGCGTCAGCACCCCCGCATCCACGAGGATATCGCCCATGCGGCGACGCCGTCCGTCGCTGTCGAAGCCGGACAGTTCCAGGTTCATAATCGTTGCGCGGTGCATGTCCGGCCGGGGTGGCGGGGGCGCCGGTGCAGACGGCGGCGCGCTATAGGCCTCGGCAGGAGCGGCGGAGGCCGGGGAGACACGCGCTTCCGCAAGTTCCGCCCGGAGCGCGGCCAAGTCTTCGCGCAACATGTCGAGTTCCACGGCTACTTCATTGCTCATGCCTGCGGGTGGTTCCGCCTGCGCAGCTTCGGCGATACGTTGCTCGAGCCGGTCTGAGCGTTCCCGCTCCACGGCCAGCAGCCCTTCCAGTTCCTCAATGCGACGTTCCGTGTCACCGGACCCGGACAACGCGCCTTGGAGGCGCGAGAGGTCGTCGCGCAGTTCGACGAGTTCATCGCTTGTCGCGGACGCGGGGGCCGGTGATTCCGAGTCCTGCCGTTCCCGCAACGAAGCGACTTCTGCCTTAAGCGCATCCAGTTCGGAGGCTACGGCGCCCATGCGATCGTCTTCGGCCTGGCCGGCTGGTTCAGCGTCTTGCAGTTCCATCACGGCGGACCGCAACAACTCCAGTTCTGCGCGGATATCCGCGAGGGTCTCGTCCGCATCGCCCGATGAGGGTGTTTCAATGCGCTCACGCACATCCTGAAGCTGGTTCTTCAAGGCATCCACATCCGCCGCCAATGCTTCATCACGAGCGGGCGGCGCGGGGGATGTGTCCGACAATGCGGCGAGTTTCTCGTCGATCTGGTTTCGCAGGGAGGACAACTCATCGCGGAGTGTGGACTGCTGTTCCCGGACGGCGTCTGTCGCCTCGGCCGCCGAGCTGGCTCGCTCGTTGGCGGACTTGGCGGCGCTGAGGCATTCGCGCAAGGCGACTTCCAACCGGGCAAATTCGGCGCGCGCGAAATCGAGTGAAGCAGTGAGCGCCTCCACGGATTCGGCGCCTTCCGGGGTGTCGCCCAAGCGATCTTTGGCGCGAGCGAGCTTTTCCGCCATGCCAGCGGACGACGATTTGATCTCGGCGCTCCACTCCGCGATAGCCGATTCCAGCCGCTCGAAAATACTGTCGGTTGCGGAACCCATGATCATCCTCCGCCCAAGTGTTCGTACCGTAGTTTCCGCCAGCCCCGCGCCGGCCGCAGGTTCCGTGGGGAGGACCCGTTGCGACGCGTAGTGATTGTAAGTGCCCGTGAGACAAGCGTCAAGGCCTATTTTGCGCAGTGAATACCAGCCAGCGCGAGCGCAGGGACCCATCCCACCCGGAAATTCCAAAAAAAGCCAAAAGCTCCAGCTTCGAAGGCTGACACGGCGGTGGCGCGATTCTTGACGGTATCGCGCTAATTTGCCCCGCATACCCCGCTTTTCGTGCTATACTGGCGGCCTTGGGGTTGCGGATTGGCGAGTCCGCAACAAGTTAAGGTGCAGGCGAACTTCGATGGTCAGGGTTGCGAATCCATCGGGAGGAGAGCGCCGGGCTGCGAATCGTGCCGCCACCAAACGGAAGGCGGTCGTGATCAGCGCGGATGCTGCAACTCCGTTATTTACCGGCACTGCCTTCGATATCAGCCGTGACGGCGTGGGGATTCGCACGTATTCGACGCTGCCAAAGGGTGCCGCGGTCGATATCGAGATTGAGCCGCGCCCGGATCGCGAGAGTGATTCGTTGATTCGCGTTTCCGGTTATGTGGCCCGCTGCGAACCCGCTGGGTCGCATGAATTCGCCCTCGGAATTCAATACCGGGTCTATACGCCGTTCCCGGCGAGGCCCGAAACTCACCGCATCCGTGCCGTCCGGCGGGCTCCGGTTCCGGATTTGCCGCAGCCGGGTTCGGATCGACGCAAGACAAGACTCGCGCCCTGGCTCGCGGTTCTCGCGGCCGTACTGCTCTTCTTGTTGTGGTGGCCCATGGACGAATCCGGCGCGACAACGCCCCATCAGTCGAACCAGCGTCTTGCGAAGGAAGACCAGTATCCCGCGCGAGAAACGTTGCCTCCATCGGCCAAAGAGCGCGATCCTTCGACTACGCCACCTGAAACGATCCCGATGTCGCTGGTCCGTGGTGGTCTCGCTTGGGATGATGGCTCCGGCGGTGGCCGGCCAGGGCTCGCAGAATTGGATGAGTTGACCGGCATGGGCGGTCCCGGCGAGTTTGTGAACTTTGACGAGTCCCCGGAGGGGGGCGATCCTGGCGGCACGGCGCATACCGACGCAATGCGGAGGGAGTCTCCCGGCAGCGGAAGCGGGGACATCACCTTCGCGTCCGCCGGGTCAATGGCCCACGGGGATGTCGATGCGAATGCCTTCGTGGGGGATGGAACCTCCGAAGCTCCACCGGGAGAGCGCGGGCCGTCGGTGCATCTGGAAGTCGACCGCGATACGTTCGAGATGACGGTTTACGTTGATGGGCGCAGGTTGTGGAAGTTCCCCGTTGGTCTCGGCGAGAACGGCTCCACGCCTTCCGGCGAGTTTGCCATCCACAACAAGATCGCGCAACCGGACTGGTTTCATCGCGGTGAATCTGTGCCGTACGGACATCCGCGAAACCCGCTGGGCGAGAGTTGGATGGGCCTCGCGTCCAACGGCACCCCGCTCAGCTATGGCATTCATCCCACCGAAGAAGCCGAATCCATCGGCGCGGCCAAGGGGGCGGGCTGCATCCGCATGCGGCCCGCGGACGCCGAGAAGCTGTTTCGGTTCTGCCCCATCGGGGCGACGGTGCGAATCGCGTCGAGGCGCTAGCAATTCCCTCCTGCGTGAGTCCGGTTTCCCATGCCAGGGCATGAGCGTGTAGCATAGAATCATGAGAGAGCAATTGCAGCGCCTGTTTGACGCCCTGGCCCGCGGTCATCGATTTGTCACGCACGATATCTGGTTCCTGGGCCGCGAGGGCGAGGAAGTCCCCTACGGGTTTGTCGTGAGGCAGATCCGCGTGCTGATTGTGCTCTTGCAGAACATGGTTCAGGACGCGCTGCTTCTGCGGGCCGCGGCACTGGCGTATACGACCGTGCTCTCGCTTGTGCCTTTTGTGGCAGTGCTGTACTTCGTCATTAGCCAATTCAATCTGACCACGGAGATCACATCGTTGATCGCGGGGTTCGCCGGCGGTGAACCCGCGACTCAGACCGGTGCAAATCCAACCGACGGCAAACCCGAAGATCCCAATGAACAGATCAAGGAATTGATCAACCTGGTGATCCCGGGGTTGTCGGAAAGCATGAGCAGCGAGCGCGCCTCGTCCAGCCTCTCCGGGATGGGTGACGAGCCGTCGATCGTGCCTGAGCCCGGGTTGGCTCCGCCGGATTCCACTGCGCTGCCTGGACAGGAGGCGCCTCCGCCGCCTGCCGCGGGAGAGGAGCCCATCGATCCCATCGATCTAATCCTCGACATGGCCAGCAAGAGCGCGAACCCTCGGGCGCTTGGACTGATGGGGCTGGGGTTCATCCTGACGGCGGTGTTCGGCCTTATGCGCAACATCGAATCCTCCTTCAATTCAATCTGGGGATTGCGAAGCACGCGATCGTGGTACCGCATGTTCAGCGACTACATGATGATCACGCTTCTGCTTCCGTTCGTGGTGATGGGCGTTATCGGCCTGACCGCCGCGTTGGGGAGCGATGTGGTCTCCGATCGGCTGGGGTATCTTGCTTCGGTCGTGAGGGGAATCCAGTACCTTGTCATCTGGTTCGCGTTCACCACGCTATACGCCATCGTTCCCAATACGAAAGTGAAGTGGCGTTATGCCATCCTCGGCGGGTTTGTGGCCGGAACGCTGTGGCTGCTGTTGTCGATGGGATATTTCGGATTGCAGTATGGGCTCGCGCGAAACAGCGTCGTGTATTCGTCATTCGCCCTGTTTCCGTTCCTCTTGATCTGGATCTACTTCAGTTGGGTCATCCTGCTCTTCGGCGCGGAACTCACGTTTGCGTATCAGAACGAAAAGACTTTCGTCATGGAACGCCACGCTGCCGGAGCGAGCCAGGCCTATCGCGAAGCCGTTGCGCTCCGCGCTATGGTAGATATTGCCCATCGTTTCGACGCGGGCATGCCGGGGCTTGCGCCATCGGAAGCAGCGGAAGAATGGAAGGTTCCTACCCGTTTGTTGAACGAGACGCTTGAACAGTTGGATGAAGCGGGTCTGGTTCAGCGTTGTGCGACGGAACCGGTGCGATTCGCTCCGGCGAGATCCGTCGATAAGATCACGATTGGCCACGTGATCGCCGCCTTGCGCGAATCCGGACGCGAACCGTCGGCCCTACGCGAAGAGGAAATCCTGCAACCCTTGTTGCGGGAAGTGAGCGGTAGTGAATCGAAGCTGATGCGCGAGCCGTTGAGCGAGGTGATTCACCGGCTCCACCCGCCGCATCCTGCCCTGGCCGTCGACGAGGACCACGAAACGAGGGCGTTGCCCGACGGCACCTCACCTGATGACGACACGGAGAACGGCGAGGGGTGACTTACTTAAGCGAAGAACATCCCCCTTAATCCCCCTTCGAAGGGGGAATTCTCGCACACCGTTGGTGTGCGCGGAATGAGCTGTCCGATGTGTCGATTGGGGAACGTGCCTGTAACTCTTGCGAGCGCAATGGATTCGCGCATTCCCCCTTCGAAGGGGGATTCAGGGGGATGTTCTTTGGTTCTGCTCTGCGACGGTCGCGCAATCCTGATTCCCCGTTTGATGTGCGCCCCACTGAATGGAAGACTCAGGCGCGATAGATGATCGGCGCGTGGATTGGGTCGTCGAGGTGCTGCGTGTAGTACTCGTCTAACGCCACGTCCGTCTGATTCGTTCGCAGGTGCAGTGCGAAACTGCGGCGCGGATAGGATTCGAGATTGGGACCGCTCGCGTGGAAGGTGAGACAATGGTGAAAACTCACTTCGCCCGGTGACAAGGGCAGAGGTTCCTCCACCCATTCTTCGCCGGGCGGCACTTTGATGGCGCGCCTCTGGTTCTCATGGTCCGGTTCGAAAAACTCTCCGCCTTCACACAATCCCCAACGTTGGGAGCCGCGCACGAACCGGATGGGTCCCGAGTTCAAGGTGACGTCGCTCAATGCCACCCACGCGGTCAATAGTCCTTCCGTGCCTTTCCAGTAGGGCCAATACAACTTGTCCTGATGCCAGCCGACATGTCCGGCGCGACTCCCGCCGGGCGGTTTGATCAGGAGTTGCACGGCGAATGCCTGCACCATTTTCGCGCCCGTCAAGGCTGCCGCGTACTGGCCAATCTCGGGAAGGTTCACGAGTTCCTGAATCGTGTTGTCGCAGAGATGCGGTTGATCAACCTTGCGGATCTTTTCCGGCGCGTCTTCCGGCGAGAAGTGCAGCGCATGCGGTTCGCGCCCGGTCTCGTATTCGCCGTTCACGACGTGGTCCATGCGCTCCACAGCCCGCGCGACGAGGTCCGGCGGCACGATCACCGGCGTCTTGCAATAACCGTCGTTGCGGTACCGTTCGACAGCGTGCTCGGCGAATTGGTTGAAATCAGGATGATCCATGAGTTTGAGCTTACCCTCAATTCGATCGGACGGATCGGTCTGATCCGTCAGATCAGTCCGATCAACATTCACGCCCAGCTCTCGCATCCGCGGAAGGGCATGTGTTCGCCTGCGACGTACTTTGGAAATTCGTTGTATTCATTCAATCCCGCGTCTTTACCGCGGAGGTGAAAGGCGCTGATGTGTTTCTTCACGTCCGTGATGCGGGTCGTGGTCGGGATATAGCGAATCGTGAGGCCTTTGCGCCAGCGGTCGGAGGTGTTGCCTTCGGACCCGTGAATGACGTTGGGATGATGGACCGACACATCGCCCGGCTGCATGACGATGTCCACCGCCTGTGACACGTCGACCAGCGACTCGTCCATCCCGGAACCGAGCACGCTCGCGATGTCTTCGCGCTTCTTCATTTCCTGGAGGTCGGTGTGTTGCGTGCGCGGGATGACGCGCATGCATCCGTTTTCCGGAGTCGACTCCGTCACGGACAGCCACAGCGTGACCACTTCCATTGGCTCTAACGGCCAATAGCTCCCGTCCTGATGCCAGAGCACCGGCATGCCGTCCTTCGGCGGTTTGCAGAT
>CAZWDH010000059.1:0-26643 GCA_964632865.1 uncultured Nitrospiraceae bacterium | reverse complement strand
GCAACGAGCACGGAGTAGTGGTGAAAGTGTCGGGTCCCCTGGTGGTGGCCCGCGGATTGGGCGGCGCACGCATGTTCGAGATGGTGCGCGTCGGCGAAGAACGCCTCTTCGGCGAGATCATCGAGATCCGGGGCGAAGACTTCTCCGTCCAGGTCTATGAAGAGACCGAAGGTATCGGACCCGGCCAGCCCGTGTTTCGCACCGGCGAAGCCTTGAGCGTGGAGTTGGGACCCGGACTCATCAAGTCCATCTACGACGGCGTTCAGCGGCCGCTCGACAAGTTGCAGCAGGACTTCGGCGACTTCATCGTACGCGGCGCCGAACGGCCGGCGCTTGACCGCGACGCCCAATGGGAATTCGTTCCGGTTGCGAAGGAAGGCGACGAAGTTGCCGCGGGCGACGTGCTCGGCACGGTGAAGGAAAGCAAACTCGTCGTCCATAAGATCATGGTCCCGCCGGGAACAAAAGGGAAAGTCAAAAAAATTGGCCCGGTGACCGGCAACGTGGAGACCGAAGTGGCCGTGCTCGAAACGGCAAACGGACCGGTCTCGGTTAACATGATTCAGCGGTGGCCCGTCCGGCATGGCCGCAACGTGGCGCGCAAATTGCCGCCGACGGTGCCGCTCGTTACGGGCCAGCGCGTCATCGATATGTTCTTCCCGCTGGCCAAGGGGGGCACGGCCTGCGTGCCGGGTCCTTTCGGAAGCGGCAAGACGGTCGTGCAACACCAGCTCGCGAAATGGTCCGACGCCAGCGTCATTGTTTATGTGGGTTGCGGCGAGCGCGGAAACGAAATGACGGACGTGCTCATGGAGTTTCCGGAGCTGAAAGACCCGACGTCCGGCGAACCCTTGATGGAACGCACGGTGCTCATTGCGAATACGTCGAACATGCCGGTGGCCGCGCGGGAAGCGTCAGTGTTTACCGGCATCACCATTGCCGAGTATTTCCGCGACATGGGCTACTCGGTCGCGCTGATGGCCGACTCGACGAGCCGTTGGGCCGAGGCCATGCGCGAAATGTCAGGCCGTCTCGAAGAAATGCCCGGCGAAGAAGGCTATCCCGCGTACTTGGGTTCGCGGATAGCCAGCTTCTACGAGCGTTCCGGAAACGTGGTGTGTCTGGGATCGGAGCAACGGGAAGGTTCGCTTTCGCTCATCGGCGCGGTGTCGCCTCCCGGCGGCGACCTGTCCGAGCCCGTCGTTCAGGCGACGCTGCGCGTGGTCAAGGTGTTCTGGGGGCTGGACGACAAGCTCGCGTTCGCGCGTCACTTCCCGGCCATCAACTGGCTGACGTCTTATTCGCTGTATCAGGACGTAATCGACCGCTACGCCAACGAGACCTACGACAAGGATTGGGAATCCGCGCGCAAACGGGCTATGGCTATCTTGCAGCGCGAGTCGGAGCTGGACGAACTCGTGCGCCTGGTCGGTATCGACGCGCTGGCCCACGATGACCGCTTGCTGATGCAGGCCGCGAAGATGGTGCGCGAAGACTTCCTGCACCAAAACGCCTTCGACGAGCGCGACAGTTACACGTCCATGCCGAAACAGTTGCGGCTGTTGAAGGTCATACTTCATTACTTTGACGAAGCGCGCGCGGGAATGAAGGAAGGCGCGGAACTCAGCGCCTTGCTCAATCTGAAGGCGATGGACGACGTGGCCCGCGCCAAGTTGATCCCCGAAGACAAGCCCGAAGAGTACGAGGCCCTGATGCAGCGCATTACGGAAGAAATCCAAGCCCTGCCGAGAGACTAACGGCGGGAATCATGGGAGCGAGAGCGTGATTACTCGAGAGTACAGAACGGTCAAACAGGTGGTCGGCCCCCTTATCCTCGTGGAAGGGGTGGAAGGGATTACCTACGGCGAACTGACCGACATCAAACAGGACGACGGGACGCTCCGGCGCGGCCGCGTGCTCGAGGTGAACGGCGACAAGGCCATGGTGCAGGTCTTCGAAGGCACCAGCGGCTTGTCCCCCCGGGACCTGAAAGTGAAGTTCCTGGGCAAAGGTCAGGAGCTTGGCGTGTCGGAAGACATGTTGGGCCGCGTGTTTGACGGGTTCGGCCGCCCCATCGATGACGGCCCGGAACTGATTCCCGAAAAGTGGCTCAACATCAATGGCAGCCCCATGAATCCCTTTGCGCGGGACTATCCGAACGAATTTATCCAGACCGGCATCTCGACGATCGATCTGTTGAACACGCTCGTGCGCGGCCAGAAGCTGCCAATCTTCTCCGCGTCGGGTTTGCCGCACTCCCGGCTCGCGGCCCAGATCGCGCGCCAGGCAACGACCTTGAAGTCGGGCGAGAAGTTCGCGGTGATCTTCGCCGCCATGGGCATCACCTTCGAAGAGTCTGAGTTTTTCGTGGCGGACTTCAAGCGGACCGGCGCCATCGAGCGCGCGGTGCTCTTCATGAACTTGGCCGACGACCCGCCCATCGAACGTATCGCGGTGCCCCGCATGGCACTGACGGCGGCGGAATTCCTCGCCTACGAGAAGGGCATGCACGTGCTGGTTATCCTGACCGACTTGACCAACTACTGCGAAGCCCTTCGCGAGATTTCGGCGGCACGCAAGGAAGTGCCCGGACGCCGCGGATATCCCGGCTATCTCTACACCGACTTGTCGACCCTGTACGAACGGGCCGGCCGCATTAAGGGGAAAGACGGGTCCATCACGCAGATCCCCGTGCTGACCATGCCGGAAGATGATAAGACCCACCCCATCCCCGACTTGACCGGGTACATTACGGAGGGGCAGGTCATCATCAGCCGGCCAATCCACACGCAGGGCATTTACCCGCCCGTCGACGTACTGCCGTCCCTGTCGCGATTGAAGGACAAGGGTATCGGCAAAGGCAAGACGCGTGAAGATCACGCCGACGTGATGAACCAGTTGTATTCCGCCTACGCCCGCGGCAAGAACGCCAAGGAACTGGCGGTCGTGCTCGGCGAATCGGCCCTGAGCGAGACGGACCTCCTGTTCGTGAAGTTCGCCGACGCCTTCGAAGAGCGGTTCGTGACGCAGGGCGAGGACGAAAACCGGACTATTGAGGAAAGCCTGGCCGTCGGCTGGGATCTTCTGGCCATGTTGCCGCGCGGCGAACTCAAACGCGTGCGCGACGCGTGGGTTGAGAAATACCACCCCGGCGGCGCGACCGCCGCAGCGGCGGGCGAATAGGACTATGGCACGATTAGCGGTAAACCCGACGCGAATGGAGCTGTTGCGGCTGCGCAAGCGGCTGCAAGTGGCCGTGCGCGGTCACAAACTGCTGAAAGATAAACTTGACGGCCTCATGAAAGAGTTCATGGCCCTGGCCGCCGAGTACAAGCAGTACCGCCTCGCCGTGGACGAAGAACTGCCGCGCGTCATGAAGCTGTTCGTGCTGGCGGAAGTGACGTCGTCCCGCCTGATCACGGAAGACGCCCTGGAGAATACGCGCCAGGAGCTAAAGATCGAGCGGAAGATTCGGCGCATCATGAGTGTGAACGTGCCGCACCTGGACGTGGAATTCGGTGAAACCACCGGCGGCTACTCCATGGTTCACACCTCGGTGGAACTCGACGAAGCGATCACGGGCCTGCGCGCCTTCCTGCCGAAGCTGCTGAAGATGGCGGAACTGGAAGAGACGGTCCGGCTGCTCAGCGACGAGATCGAGAAGACCCGCCGCCGCGTGAACGCGCTCGAGCACTCCTTCATCCCGCGCATGCAGGAAACCATCAAGTACATCAAGGACAAGCTCGACGAGACCGAGCGCTCCAATACCAGTCGCCTCATGAAGATTAAGAGCCAGCGCGAAGCAATCGAGCAGATGCAGGCGTCGAGCTGAACGGCTCCCGTCAACCCATTCGCAGCATCTTGACATTCCCCCGCCTCCGCGGCAGAATCCCGCCCGCTAAGCGGCTTGGCGTGATGGCCTGTGCACGCCTCCGCCGCGGTTCTCTGGTTGACGTGGTGACAATTCAAAACGGGAGGGGTGGCTTGTGAAACAACGGAATGTACGATTCAGCAGCAAACGAATTCCTGCACTGGCGGGGTTCGGCGGAGCGAACGTCAACTTCGCGCTCATTCTTCGATATTTAGAAAGGTTTCTGCTGCTTATTCTCGGCCGTCGAGGCTAAGAGTTCGCTTCTTACATTGTTGCCATCCCACCGCTGTGTTTCAGGGCCGGCGGTGGGTTTTTCCTTGTCGCTTTCGCAGCTCGTGTGCATGATGCAGGGTACATGCGGTATGATCGCGCTCTTTCTGACGTAAACGGTGAATCGGGTAAGACCATGACGGACAAGACTTTCAAGCGAACGCTGGTGACCAGCGCCCTGCCTTATGCGAACGGCCATATCCATCTCGGCCACATCGCGGGGGCCTACCTGCCGGCGGATATCTACGTGCGGTTCAAGCGCCTCAAGGGCGAGCCGGTGTTGTACATCTGCGGGTCCGACGAATTTGGTGTGCCCATCACGCTGACCGCGCTCAAGGAGAGCATTACTCCGCAAGAGGTCATCGACCGCTACCACGGGGCAAACGATCAGTCCTTCGCCGACCTGGGCATCAGCTTCGACATCTACGGGCGCACGTCGTGGCCCCTGCACGCCGACACCACGCAGGCTTTCTTCCGCACGCTCAATGAAGGTGGTTTCATCGAAGAGCAGGATATGGAGTTGTGGTACTCGGAGCAATCCGAGATTTACTTGCCGGACCGGTATGTCAAAGGCACTTGTCCGAAGTGCGGGTACGAAGACGCGACGGGCGACGAGTGCGAGAACTGCGGCGCCCAGTACGCGGCCCACGATCTCATCAATCCCCGCGTCAACATCCCGAACGACACGTCCACGCCGGTGCTGCGCAATTCGACCCATTGGTTCCTGCGGCTCCAGGATTTCGCGGGCGATCTGAAAACGTGGCTGGACAACCATCCCGAATGGCGCGCCAACGTGAAGGGCATCGCCAACGGCTGGGTGCAGGATCTCCGTGCGCGCTGCATCACCCGCGACACGGACTGGGGTGTGCCCATTCCGCTGGACGACCCGCGCGCGAAAGGCAAGCGCATCTACGTCTGGTTCGACGCGCCCATCGGCTACGTGACGAACACGCGGCAGTGGGGCATTGACACGCAGGGAGACGAGAACGCGTGGGAACCGTGGTGGAAAGATGAATCGACCCGGCTCATCCATTTCATCGGCAAGGACAACGTGCCTTTTCACGCCGTTATTTTCCCGGCCATGCTGATGGGCCAGAAGGATTACGTTCTGCCCGACGACGTCGTCGGCAATGAATACCTCAACGTTTTCAACCGCCAGACCGGGAAAGCGGAGAAAGGATCGAAGTCGAAGGGCAACATGATCAGCGTGCGCTGGTTCGTCGAACGGTTCAGCCGCGACGCGATCCGGTACTACATCTGCGCCATCATGCCGGAGACGAAAGATGCAGCCTTCGATTGGGACGAGTTCCAGAACCGGTACAACGGCGAACTGTGCGATGTGGTCGGCAACTTTGTGCATCGATCGCTGACGATGACGGTGAAGAATTTCGATAGCAAGGTACCCGAACCGGGCGACCTGGACGACGAGGATCGCGCGTTGCTGGATTCCTTGCCGGGACTCATCGACGGCGTCGCCGAATCGCTCGAAGGGTTCCGGTTCCGCCAAGCATCGGAGCGGTTCATCGACATTGGCCGCCGCGCCAATGTCTATTTCGACACGAAAGCGCCGTGGACCACGCGCAAGACGGACCTCGTCCGCACCGGCACGACGCTGTACGTGTGCTGCCAGGTCGTGCGCGCGCTGTGCACCGTCATGGCGCCCTTCGCCCCCGACGGCGCGGCAAAGCTGGCGGAGACCCTCGGCGTAACCCTGCCGGCGGGCGGATCCGACGGCGGTGAAGACGGTTGGAACGCGGCGAAGGAAGGCCTACCCGCAGGCAGCCCGCTGCAGGCACCGCAGGTGCTGTTCCCCAAACTCGACCCGGACGTCATCGCCCAGCTCGCGGAGGAACACGCCGCGGGCAAGGCGTTTTAGCCGACCATAGACGCCTGCGCTTCATCGCACCGAAGTAGGGACATGAGCGCAGGCGTCTCGCCTGCTTCTTCATGTAAAATCTCGCTCGTCCGCATAATGATGATTGTTCAGGGGGAGATGACATGACACCACGGGAACGATTCATTGCCGCGTTGGAGCGGCGTCCGCTGACCGGGCGGGTGCCGCACTTCGAGTTGGTTTTCTTTCTAACCATGGAAGCCTTCGGACGGGTGCATCCGAGCCACCGCAACTACGCCCAGTGGGACCAGATGACCGAATCGGAGCGCAACCTCCATCGCCATGACCAGGCGGACCTGTTTATCCAGACCGCGCGGAAGTACGAACACAATGCGATATTCCTCCATCCCAACCCGTGGCGGGAGGAAGAGGCCCTGCGGTGTATCGATCTCGTGCGGGAGAAATCGGGCGACGAGTTCTTTCTCATGTACCATGGCGACGCAACCTACGCCATCCCGCACGGGGACGAAATGGTCGAGCACACGGCGTGGCTGTACGAGCGCTTCGATGAAGCAAAGGACGAAGCGCAACGGAAGGTCGACAAACAACTTGCCTGGGCAGAGCGGCTCGCGAAACACGGCGGGCTCGACGGATTCGCTCTGTGCGACGACTACTGCTTCAACGACAACCCCTTTCTTAGCCCCGACATGTTCGCGGAGATCATAACGCCGTACTTGACGCAGGTGATCGCGGGTGAACGCGAACTCGGGTTCTATTGCATCAAACATACCGACGGTAACGTGATGCCGATCCTCGACCAGCTCGTGAGCGCGAATCCCCACGCGATTCATTCGCTTGATCCCCAGGGCGGCGTGGACATCGCGGAAGTGAAACGGCTTTATGGCGACAAGGTCTGCCTCATCGGGAATGTGAACTGCGGACTGCTCACGTCTGGTACCGAGGAGGAAGTCGTCGAGTCAGCGCGCTACTGCATCAAACACGGCATGCCCGGCGGCGGCTACATCTTCTCCACCAGCAACTGCGCCTTCACCGGTCTTCCGCTCGAACGCTATGAACTCATGTGGCGCGTGTGGCACGAAGAAGCGATTTATCCCGGGTGAAAGATGGGGGACGCGTGACAACAACGCGGATCCGCCCTGCTCAATAATGGCAAACGATGACTTCGTGGATGTCGTCAATCGTCAGTTCAACACGATTGCCGCGCTGTGTAAGGACCGTGGTTGGTCGAAGCGCTGCGACGGTATCTACGTTATCCCGGAAGTCGATTGAAGCGCGATAGAGGGGCGCATCCTCGATGAGGGCCGGCAATACATACGGTCGTCGGGTTGGAGAAATGGTTTGTGCCGGTGCGTTGTATCCCAGAAAATGTACCCGCAAGGTGCGGCTGGACGGGTCATCTGAAACGACGCTTTCCACGGTAGTGGGCGCTGTTATCGTAATGCGCGGATTTGGCCTGAGCAGATTGACGGCGTTGGTCAGCAGCATGCGCGCTTCGACGATATGGTGCTCGCTGGCTGTGGCCCAGTCGGGCGAAGCGGCGAAGGTCAGCACCCGTCCATCGCCCAATTGATTAAGAAGAATCGCGGGGCCAACGGGAGCATCGGCACTTAGCGGCCAGTCCTCGGCGTAGCGCCCTTCCGCATGCATTTTGGTGCGATGCGGTTTCAGCAGTTGACCTACGGGTGTCGCCGTCGTTGGTTCGTACACGGCTGCCGGACCCCGGACCAGAAAGGGCCAGTCCAACTCGGCGACCGGCGATAATTGTTGCGTGAGGGGCCCTAGTGGCTCGGATGGAAAGCGCACCCAGTTATCTGTGCCCTTGAGCCGGTCGACATATTCTGCCCCGATAATCATTTCCAGGGAGGAGTGACCCAACTCGTTACCGAACCGATCGTGAGTACCGGACAGCCCTGTAACTATCAATTGGCCGCCGTCTTCCACGTAACGACGAAATAGCGATATCTCATTTTCCGACAAGATACTCGCGTTCGGAAGAAGAACCACCGGAAACGAGCGCAATCCATCGATCGTCAGATTCTCATCGAGTAGCACGCCGAAGGGAATGTGTTCGTAGGTCATAGCTTTGTGCGCGCCCAGAAAGCTCTGGAAGTACCCTGCCGGTTCTTCCCGGCCGACCCAGTCGCGGGTCCGGTGGCTGAAGTATATGCCCACCTCCGCAAGGGGCTTCTGTCCGAAGTGTGCGCGCTTTGCTTGAACCTCCTCGAACGCGGCGCCAATTCGAGCATAGGCGACGGGATCGAGCCAGCCATCATAGCCGGTCTTATCCACCATGGTCACAAAAGCGCCGTGGGAGAGCAGCGTAAACAGTTCCCAGCGGATGTCGTTCAGCGGTCTTGACGTCTGATCGTGATACATCCTCACACCGCGTTGCATCGCCACCTGTACGCGCTGTTGCGGGACTGCTGCGCGGTAAAACGCAACATTCAGTCCTACGGTAAGCGCGCTGAACCCCCAGACGCCCGTTTCGCCGGTTATAAAGTCCCCGTTACCCGCGTGTCGCACCGGAGTCTGGCCGACCTCGAAGCTGAACGGCGGATTGCCGTGATAATTGAAATCCACGGTGGCGTCAGGCTTGATGGACTTCACGTGCGCATAAAGTGCCCGCTCGAATTTCTCGCTGGTGTGATACCGGAACTCAAGCATCCGATCCCAGGACTCATCCCACGAAGGATTCACGGGCATTGGTTGACCGTATTTCTCTTCAAACAGTGTCTTGCAGCTAGCGCACCAGCAGCCGTACGGTGGGCCGAACCCCTGGTCCAACATGTCGATATGGAAACCATCTATCCCGTAGGCAAGCTGTTCCGCGAGGATTGCCTTCATCGCATCGAGATACCCCGAGTTGTAGCAGAACCTCCCAATTGGTTGGTCATTCGCGCTGCGCATTTCCCACTCTGGATGGGACTTGAGAAAATGACCACCCTGTTGCACGACGCAATAGGCAATCACGGGAAGCCCACGCACACGGGCCTCATCGATCGTTTCACGCAACGGATCACGGTCACCAAGGCCGGGAGCCTTGGGAAGGACGTCGGAGTTGTAATACGCGTAGTCGCCGTCACGCGCCCAAATGACCAGATAATCGGCATGCGCATCGACTGTGCGTCGAACGATCTCGCGGCCATCAAAGCGGGAGCAGTATCGTGTATCGGTCGTGTCGCTGTTTCCCCATTGGGCGCCCGTGGGCCCGACCTCCATGCCAACGGTCGCGCGCTCATACCACGGTTGATCGGCTTCCGTTGCACGCACGCAGCCGTATGCGATAAGAATCAGCGCCAAGGCTCCAAGATACCTTGTTGACATAATATTCGTCCTTATCCACCCTGGGTTTGCACTCGCGCTATTGTGGCGTGGGGAGATTCGTCAAACAAGGACCAACATTTTCCCCAACCGAAGCGCTCAAAACGGCGCCTGCGCCGGTCGCTTCCTCATCACCCGAGTTTTGCTATCCTATTCGGGAAGTTCACGTCGTGCGATCTACGCACGTTACCAACGGGAGATCGATGCCCATGAGCGCGAAGAAGATTCTCATGCTGGTTGGCGATTATGTCGAAGACTACGAAGCCATGTGTCCGTTTCAGATTCTGCTGACGGTTGGCCATACGGTCCACGCGGTGTGCCCGGATAAGAAGGCGGGCGAATCAGTGCGCACGGCCATCCACGATTTCGAAGGCGACCAGACCTACAGCGAAAAGCGCGGCCACAACTTTGCGTTGAACGCCACCTTTGCCGACATCAAGGAGGCGGACTACGACGCGCTGGTCATCCCCGGCGGGCGCGCGCCCGAATACATCCGGCTCAATCCGCGTGTGATCGAGATCGTGAAACACTTTGCCGAAGCGAACAAACCCATCGCCGCCGTGTGTCACGGTTTGCAGGTGCTCGCCGCGGCGGGCGTACTCGAGGGTCGAACCTGCTCCGCGTATCCGGCCTGCGGTCCTGACATTGCCAGCGCGGGTGGCACCTATAAGGAGATCGCGATGGACGCGGCGCACGTGGACGGCAACCTCGTTTCCGCGCCCGCATGGCCGGCGCATCCCGCGTGGATGGCGGCGTTTTTGAAGGTGTTGGGGACAACGATCGAAGCCTAAGAGCGGGGAGCTACCGATGCGCGCTGTCGTACTTGCATTGGCACTGACTTGCGGGGCGGTCGCCGCGCCCATGCTGATTCTCAACGAAGACAACAGTCACTTCTACATGTCGCGTACGGCGGACGACATGACGATTGACGGGTTGAATGCCTTCGTCGACCAATACGCGGATACCAAGGTCACGCACCTCTTCCTCAACGCCAGCGCCATGCGGGCGAGTTACGCGAGCGATGTGTGGGACCGCATCTGGGATGTGGGCGATCAGATCGTGCCGGAAGATCCGCCCGTGTTGCAGAATTGGGTGGAAAACGCGCGGCTGCTACACGAACGTGGGCTCGACCCCTACGCGGTGTGGATCGCGCGCTGCCGCGAGAAAGGTATCTCGCCGTGGATCAGCATGCGCATGAACGACGTCCACGACGTGGACAATCCCAAGAATTTCATGCACAGCACCTTTTGGGTGAACCACCCGGAGTACTGGCGCGTGCCCGGCAGCACGGGCGCCTGGGTAGACCGCGCCTTCAACTACGCGATTCCCGAAGTGCGCGAACATCACATGGCGCTTATCCGCGAACTGCTGGAGCGGTACGACGCCGACGGCCTCGAGCTGGATTGGATGCGATTCGGCTATCACTTCGCGCCGGGCGAAGAGGAAGCGGGCCGCACCATTCTCACCGCGTTCATGCGCGACGTGCGAGACCTCGCAAACCGTTGGTCCACGAAACGCGGTCATCCCATTCAGGTTTGCGCACGCGTTCCGGCGCACCCCGATGCGGCTGTAGGCCTGGGCATGGACGGTATCGCATGGGCGCAGGAAGGGTTGATCGACATTCTGATTCCTACGCCCTTCTGGGCTACGGCCGACTTCGACATCCCCGTGGAACTGTGGCGTGAACGGTTAGGCGACGCGGATGCCGGGGTCATCGTCGCGCCGGGACAGGAAATCCTCGTGCGCGCGTATCCCGGTGGCCCGGCGATCCCCAATGATCTGGCATCCCTGCGCGGGTTCGCGGCGTCTGCCTGGTACCGCGGCGCGGAAGGCTTGTACCTCTTCAACTACATGGACCCTGCGCCGATGGTCGGCGGTGTCGAGGCGTACCGCGCGCTTCTCGAAGAAGGCCTCGGGGAACCTGCTCTGGAGGGCAAGTCGCGGCGCCACGTGGTCACATACCGCGACACAGTGCCTGCAAGTGTTTCCAACAATGCGCAATTGCCAAAGCCCGCGAACGAGTCCGGGGAGTTCCGGATTCACGTGGGACCCATTCCCGCAAGCGGAAACGCAACACTGGTAATCGGACTGGCGGAGAAGGATGGCGTGGGCGACCTCGTATTGCAGGCGTCCGCGAACGGCAACCCGTGCGAAGCGATCGATGATATCATTGACCGCGAAAACCTCGCGGGAGTCGGCCGCGCGCTCGCCTTCCAATGCCCCGTGGCGGCGCTAGCGGACGGATACAACACGTTCGCGGTGTCGCCGGGTGACGCTGCGGCGGAACACCAGATTGTCTGGGTGGAACTGCGGTTTGGATTCTGAGTAACGCTTCGGATTGCCGATTGTGGTGCAGGCTTCCAGCCTGCAAGCTTCGCAGGCTGGAAGTCTGCACCACCATGTGCGCATCAAAAAAGGCTGGAGATTGGTCATGCGCGTAGCTTGGGTTAGTCTGCTCATCTTAATGCCACTGACCGCCGCAAGCGCCGACATCAAGATACCGATCATTGAAAGCGAATGGTGGCAGGTAGCGGGCGACCCAGACTTGGGCCAGTACACCGATCCAAAGCAACAGCCCGTTGATTTCGCAGTGTGGCAGGCGGCCGATGGCACCTGGCAATTGTGGTCCTGCATACGACACACGACCTGCGGCGGGCATACGCGCCTGTTCCACCGCTGGGAAGGTCAGCGCCTCACGAACACCGATTGGGAGCCGAAAGGCATCGCTATGATGGCGGATCCCGGCCTTGGTGAGCCTCTGGGCGGATTGCAGGCACCGCATGTGGTACAGTGGCAGGGCAGGTACTGGATGGCCTACGGCGATTGGGACGATATCTGTTTTGCGACGAGCGAGGACGGCAAGGAGTTCACCAGAATTATCCAGCCGGACGGCGAAACGGCGGTGTTCACCGAAGGACCCGGCGTGAACACGCGCGACGCCATGCTCCTCTTCATGGACGGGCTCTGGTACTGCTACTACACGGCCTTTCCCAACGGGCGCGGCTACGACTATTGCCGGACCTCGCCGGATATGAAGACCTGGAGCCATTCCTCGGTCGTCGCCTACGGCGGTTGGGCTGGCAACAATCCCTTTTCCGCCGAATGCCCGCACGTGGTCGAAGTCGACCCCGGCGAATATTACCTGTTCCGCACGCAACGGTATGGGGAGGACGGACAGACCTCGGTGTACCGGTCGGAGAATCCGTTGAACTTCGGGATCGACGACGATTCGTACTTCGTCACGTCCATGCCAGTCGCCGCGCCGGAGATTGTCTTGTACGAGGGTCAGTATTACATGGCTTCCCTCTTACCAAGTCTCAAGGGTATCCGAATCGCGAAGCTGAATTGGATTTCGGTCGAAACCGTCGGTACGCCTGTCTTCGATTTCGACGACGCGGACGCGCGGGATGAATGGACGGTCATCGACGGCGACATCGATCCCGTGTTTACGCAGTCTACGCGGCAGGATTTCGCCGCGCCCATGGATTGGTTCATCGGCACCGCTGAGATCGCCGAAGGCGGTTACGAAGACGCGCGCACGTGCGTCGTCGAATCACCGGCCTTCACCATCGCGGACGCGCCGTACGCCATATACGTTTCCGGCGGAGCGCGGGACGCTACTCTGCATGTGGCTGTTGCCGATTCCGCTACCGGCGAAGAGTTTCTCCGCATGACCGGGCGTACCAGCAATCGTCTCGAGCGGCGCATCGTAGACCTGTCGGAGTTCGCGGGAAGAAAGGCCGTCGTTCGGGTAGTGGACCGCGACTCCGAACCCTGGGGCCATATCAATTTCGGCGGGATGTTTGCGTTGACTGGTCCGGCGAACGCTGACTGACGATCGACGACGCAGAGCCGAAAAACCGCATGCTAACCCGCCTCGACCTGGTTTTCCTCGGCATCTTCCGCCTGCGAAATTTCCGTGCGGCCGGCCATGTCGCGCTCGTTGGCCCACATGAGGAAGCGCTCCACCCGGTCGAACACCTCTTCCGAACCTTGGCCGTTGATGATGCCGTGGCGGTCGTGGTCGAAGTAGGTCAACTCCTTATCATGCGTGCCGAGCCGTTCGTAGATTCCCATGCCGCTCGACGGATCGACGATGGGATCCCGGTGGCTTTGAACCAGCAACGTCGGAACACAGATGTCGCCGAGGACTTCTTCCATGGCGCGCATGGCGCCGCCCAGTTCCTTCACACCGGTGACCGGATTGCGCGTGTAGTTGATGTGCTTGTTCTCCGGGGTGTTCTCAACGTACTCCCAGTTGCTTCCGCCTTTCCATCGCGACAGCAGACTGTTCATGGACACGATGGACGATGCGAAGCGGGCCATGTAGTTGCGCAATTGCAGGGGCGCGTTGATGGCGAAGACGGCTTTAATCTTGTCGCGTTTCCTGCCCGCCGCAAGGAGCGCGAGCACACCACCCGTGGAGAAACCGCCTAGGATGATGTTGTCGGTGAGGCTCTTGATGATCGCATAGCCGCGGTTGACCGACTCGTACCATTCTTCCCACGGCGTCCGCGCCAGGTCCTCCGGCGACGTACCGTGACCGCGTAGACGCGCCACGTATACCGCGTAGCCCTTCGCCTCGAAGTGCTCCGCCATGGTCCGCACTTCCATGGGCGCCGCCATGTAACCGTGTATCAGCAGGATTCCCGCCTTGAACCGTTTGGGCGCGAGGAGAAAGGGCCGGCCCACATCCTGCGGCTTGCTTTCCCCAGGCCTGGCAAACTCCGCGTAGTCGCGCTCGAAGATCGCCATGTCTTCCAGCAGGAAGATCGAGCGAATCTTGCTCGACAATACCGTGCGAGGCGTATGCGCCACATTGCGAATGAGATTGGTCAGAAGCGATAGCGGTTCTACCTCGTTCGCGATGACCGTGGTGAGTTCGTCCTTGCGAACGGTCTGGAACTCGCCGCGTCCGGGCCGCAACTGAAAGTTCTTGATATAGAAGTTGCCCTGGCGGCGTAGGATTCCGTCGTTGATGCAGAGTTCCACGAAATCATTGAAGGCCTTGCTCGGGTCTTCGTAAATGATGTTTCGGTAGGATTGATCGAGCACGTGATGGAGGCGGTGCTGCCCGAGTTGCTTGATTTGATGCACGCACAAGAAGATGCGGTTGCGATACGCGCGCTCCGTGAACTTGCGCGCCCGCTGATGGCGGATAATAGTCCCAAAGATGTGGTCGTAGTTGACCGTGGTGTTCCGGTAGATGTCCGCCATGTACCGGATCATTAACCGCCGCGCTGCTTCGTTGAAGGTGGATTCCGGATCTTCTTCCAGCGGCGTAAGCCCCGCGCCTGGCGTGCCTTTCAAGCGATCGAGATCGGGCGCCTTCAAATACTCCCGCACGTCGATCGGCTCGCCGAAGGTCACGTCGATATCCGTGTCCTTGGACAGCACCGTGCCTTCGACGGAAAGCTCTTCGAGAGCGCGACGGCTCAGATCCTTCGCAATGCCCCGCGCGACGCGCAGCACGATGTTCTCGTGCGCGCGGATCGGGAAGTAGGTTATGTTTACCGGAATGATCGCCGTGTGCTGCTCCAGCACGCGGTCCAGGGAGACAACGCAGAACTTCTCAAGGACGTTGGTCAGCTCTTCCTGCTCATCCGGATTGTCTTTCAGCAGGGCAAGCCGTTGCCGGTAGAACTCGGCGCGGAGCGCCAGCACGGCGGCTCCCGTATGCGGTGGCCGGCGGGTGCCCTTGCTGTACACCGTGAACATGCCCTGGGCGTCGACGACCTTCTTGTCCTTGATCATCCCACCTTCCGGAAAGATGATCCACGGATTCTCGCCGTTCAGCAGCGAACAAATGATTGTCCGGTCGCGATCCGGATCCTTGGTGGAAACGTTGCCCATGGAAAGCAGGTACTTGCCGATGCGGCCGACGAACAGTTCCGCTGCCGCAAGCGACCAGATTTCCTTGCCCGTCTGCCGGTTCAGGATATACGGCAGGAGAACCGTTTCCAGGCGCGTGAAATGATTGACCACGAAAATGATGGCGAGGTCGTCGCGGATATTCTCCACGTTATGCAGCCGGATGTTGGCCTTGATCAGTTTGGTCGCGATATCCAAAGTCCATTTCGAGGACTTGACTGCAAACGCACCCATGACTTCCCCTGGTAACTGTAATGGCTAACGACCGGTGTCTGTCTTCACTATACCGCAGGAATTCGAACGCGGCAAGACACACCCGGTGCGGAGGCCGAAAATGGATTGTGGTGCAGGCTTCCAGCCTGCCTCCGAGTTTGGCCGGAAACCTGCACCACATTGAACGATTCCTCGCGAAGTGATCGCAGAAACCTCGCGGGGCTACGCAAGGTCGAATAACAGCACTTCCGAGTCTTCCGTCGCCCGGATCTTCAGATTGGTCTCGTCACTGACGGCTGCGCCATCGGCCACCTTCAGTGCTTCACCGTTCACACTCACCGAACCGCGCAGAATCTGCACCCACGCATGGCGGCCTTTGGCGAGCACCTGCGAGACGGACGTACCCGCATCGAGCGCAGCGAGGTATACCGACGCATCTTGATGGATCGTGAGCGCTCCGTTCTCCGCGTCGCGCGCCGCGACCCGCAGCAGACGGTTGTGTTTGTCCTCGTCCGAATAAGCGCGTTCCTCGTAGCCGGGTTCGAGACCATCCCGCTCGGGGAACATCCAGATCTGATAGAAATGGACCGGCTCCGTGTTCGACGCGTTGAACTCGCTGTGGCGAATCCCGGTCCCCGCCGTCATACGCTGAAACATGCCGGGGCGCAAAACGGAGCCGTTTCCCAAACTGTCGCGATGCTCGAGTCCGCCTTCCAGGACGTAGGAGAGAATCTCCATATCCTTGTGACCGTGCTCGCCGAAGCCTTCACCCGGTTTCACGCGGTCCTCGTTCATCACGCGGAGCGCACGGAATCCCATGTGGTCCGGGTCCTGGTACGCGCCAAAGGAAAACGTGTGGTTCGTATCCAGCCAACCGTGGTTGAATTGACCACGTTCATGCGATCGACGAATCGTAATCATCGTGGAACCTCCTCGGGTTGTACTCCGCGTTCAATCGTTTGCCAAGCATGGGTCGACTTCCGCCGGGTTACTTGGCAGTCGCTTTCCGAGCATCGATGCTGAACGCGCCCGCACCATACGCAACGATCTGCAGCAAACCGCCCATAATGGCCAGGTTCTTCATGAAGTTGATGGTCTGCATGCGGACCTGGTCCGGTTCCACCGACCAGAAAGCATGGAAGATGAGCGTTGCCGGGATGAGAAACACGATCAACGCGACCGCGCCCCAACGCGCCTTGAAACCGGTCAACACGGACAGGCCTCCCACCAGCTCAAAGATGATTGCCATGACAAGCAGAAATCCCGCGGCGGGCATACCGTGGGAGGCCATGTAGCCGGTGGTGCCGGAGAAATCCGTGATCTTGCCAAAACCGCTCATAAGAAAGATGGCGCTCAGCAGAATGCGTCCGGGCAGTGGCGCGTATCGGTTCAGTGCAGTGTCCATAAGTTCCTCCTTTGTCTCCGCGGGACGGCCCCGCGTTCAGGTTCAATTAGTTGTTTCAACAGGTATCGCCTCGCAGAAGAATCGGGACAGTTCCGGCTGGCTGAACAAATGGGCGATCACTCTATAGGAAAAAGGGAGCTCTCCCTATTTTTCACTTAGATGCGGCTCTCGCGCTTTGACCATGAGGCGGCTGATGGTGGCTAATTCAGTCGCGCTCATGTGTCCCAGGAGTTTCCGGTGCATCTCCCGGACCGGACCGTCCAGGGTGGCCAAGGTGTCCAGGCCCGCCGGAGTGATGTGGACATAGATGACGCGCCGGTCGACCTTGCAACGTTCCCGCCGGGCCAGGTTGAGCTTTTCGAGCCGGTCGACTAGCCGGGTCATGTCGGGCTCCCGGGCGACCATGCGATCACCTATATCGTGTACCCGCGCGCCTTGGTCGCCCGCGCCGCGCAGAATGCGGAGAATGTTGTAGAGCGGCGCGGAAAGGTTGTGCTCTTTCAGGAGCGCCGACGAGATCCCGGTAAGGACGCCGTGCGTGCGCATGATATTGAGCATCGCCTCGTCCTCAGGGCCCGCAAAGGCTTTGCGTTGCTTGAGTTCGGTTTGCAGTACCGAAGTCATGGTGTCCTCGCTTTCCGGTTGACTCAATGCAATTATACCGTAAAACAGATAATGTGTCAACATGTAATTGCCGCCGCGAACTGACTTCCCCCGAGCCTTGCCGTGGACTGGGATTGGACCCGCGTGATCTGGCAAGGTACGGACAATTCTCCGCCAACCGGGGATCGCCGACGTCTGGTGCCCGTAAGTCCTTTTTCAGGCAGGCAAAGCAAGGACATGAAAAATGCCGTTAAAGATTGCCTTTGCCGGATTCCGTCACGGCCATATCATGGCCTTGTATCGATTGTTGCTGGACCATAGCGGCGCCACCATTGTAGCGGCGTGTGAAGAGGACCCGGAGGCGGCGGAGGCGGCCATGAATCAGGGCGTCCGCATTACACACCGCAGCTTCGCAGAGATGTTGTCCACGGTCGACTGCGACGTCATCGCTTGCGGCGACTACTTCTCCATCCGCGGAGAGCGTCTTATCGCCGCGTTGGAAGCGGGCAAACATATCATCGGCGACAAGCCGCTGTGCACGCGCCTCACCGAACTAGACCGGATTCAGGAACTGGCCCACAGCAAACACTTGAAGGTCGGGTGCATGTTGGACCTGCCAAATCTCGGACCCTACATCACCCTGCGCAACATGATTCAAAACGGCGCCGTCGGCGAGGTTCATGGGTATCCACCCCCTCAACTATGCCAAACGGCCCAAGTGGTATTTTGAACCCGGCAAGCACGGCGGCACGGTCAACGACATCGGCATCCACGCCGTCGACATCATTCCGTGGTTAACTGGGCGAAGCATAACCGGCATTACCGCGGCGCGAGGCTGGAATGCGCGGTTGCCTCAACACCCTGAATTTCAGGATGGCGGCACCCTGATGCTGCGGCTCGACAATGACGGCTGCGCTCTGGGCGACGTTTCTTATTTGAGCGCCGATTCGACGGGGTACAAGAATCCCGCGTACTGGCGGTTCACCATTACAGGCTCGGCGGGGCTCATCGAGACGGCATGCACGGATACGATCGTGCATCTGTATCGCCACGATTCCGAGAAGCCCATCGAAGAGCCCATCGCCGAACACGCGACCGGCGGTTTTTTCGAAGATTTCCTGCGCGACGTGGCGGGGGAACCCAATCTGGATGGGCTCCATACGGAACGCGTGCTGCAAAGTTCCCGAATCACCCTCCTGGCCCAACAGGCAGCGGACACGGGGCAATTTCCGGTAGACGTACGCAAGGGCTAACCGTGGGAGCGCGCATCCCGTCTCACCGCTTACCCGCTCCGTCGCTGAAACGCGGCCTGCCCCTGTAGTATACTTGGCCCTTTCGAGTGGTCGAGGGAGTATTCGGGAAAATGAAGACACTGGTGTCGGTGGTCGTCCCGTTCTATAACGAGGAGGACAACGTACTTCCCTTGGCGGAAAAGGTCGCCGAAGTCTTCGCCGGCCTGCCGGAGTACGACTACGAATGCCTGTTCGTCAATGACGGGAGCAAGGATGGCACCCGGGACCGGTTGGATGGCCTGGCAGAGCAGGATTCTCGAATCCGGCCCTTGCACCTGGTCGAGAACCGGGGACAGTCGGCCGCCTTGGTGTCGGGAATGCGGCGCGCGAAGGGCGAGTTCATCCTGACGCTGGACGGCGATTTGCAAAATGATCCCTGCGATTTCCCGAAGATGCTGGAGTTGTTGAAAGACTTCGATTGCGTGTGCGGCTATCGGGCAAACCGCCAGGACACGTGGGTCCGCAAGATATCCAGCAAGATCGGCAACGGCGTGCGGCGCATGATCCTGGACGACGGCATCCGGGATGCAGGCTGCGGCAGCAAGGGTTTCCGGCGCGCCTGCGTGGAGCACATCATCCCGTTCAACGGTGTCCACCGCTATTTTGCCGTAATGGTGCGGAACGGCGGGCTGACCTTGACCGAGTGCCCGGTCACGCACCATCCCCGCGTGCATGGCGTTTCGAAGTATGGTATTCACAACCGCCTGTGGCGCGGCATCTACGACCTCATCGGCGTGGGCTGGCTGCGCCGGCGTTATGTAACCTTCCGAGTGGAAGGAGAGGACTGAGTGAGCGCGTATCTTTCCGACCCCGTCCTGTTGTTCTGGCTGATTCTCGGAGCGACAGGCGGCGTGATCTTCTACGGGCGTTTCTACGTTCAATGGTGGGCTTCGGAACGCCAGAAGCGCAGCGTCATGCCCATCGCCTTCTGGTACATGAGCAGCGTGGGTTCGCTCATGCTGTTGGCGTACGCGGTCCACACCCAATCGCCCGTGGGTGCGCTGGGCCAAAGCCTGAACATCGTCATCTACTCCCGCAACCTGGTCCATATCTGGCGCGAGAAGGGCAAGCTGACCTCCGCGGCGAATTGGGCGATCCATGGCGCGGTCGCGGTCATCTCGATCGTGGCCCTGGGGTTGGTGGCGCACATCTGGTTCTCCGAATACCGGCACACGCAGACCGTCGCCGAGAATGAGGCCAATCAAATCTGGTTCTGGCTGGCTATCGGCGTGGCGGGTCAGGCGCTGTTTGCGTCGCGGTTCATCATTCAATGGATCGCTACCGAGGTGAAACGCAAGAGCGTGATCCCCCATATTTTCTGGCACATCAGCGTCGTGGCGAGTGTGCTGCAACTCGCCTGTTTCTGGCAGCGGGGCGAATGGATCTTTGCCCTGGGCATGATCGCAAACATCCTCGTGTACACCCGCAACCTTTGGTTCATCTACCGGCATCCGGAGGAGTCGCAAGCCGGACAAGCCGGGATGGCCCAGTAATGCTCAAACACGTCCCCTTGATCTTCGTGCTTCTTTGCGGAGCGGTGCTCTTCGGTATCAACGTCTGGGGCTACAACCTCTGGGCGCCCGATGAACCGCGCTTCGCCCAGGTCGCCCGCGAAATCCTCGACACGGGCGACTGGATCGTCATGCACGTGAACGGCGAGCCCTATTACGAAAAGCCGCCGCTCATGTTCTGGACTATCGCGGTCTTCTCCCTGCCCTTGGGCGATGTAACGGAACTGACCGCGCGCATGCCGTCCATTCTCGGCGCTTTGGCAACATTGTTGTTGACCTTCCTGCTGGCGGAGCGCATGTACGGCAAGCGCGTGGCCTTCGCCTCGTCCGTCGTCTTGATGACCATGGCCCTGTTCTGGTGGCAGGCGCGGACCGCCCAGATCGACATGTTCCTAACCGCGTGGACCACGCTCACCCTGTTCGCCTTCTGGCGGCATTACGAGGCGCGTGAAACGAAATGGCTCATCGTCATGTACGGGGCCATTGCTGCGGCCGTCTTCGCGAAGGGGCCTCCGGGGGTAGTGTTTCCGCTGCTGCTGGCCTTCACCTTCTACTGGCGCAAACGGGCGGAGCGTCTCTCCCTTCACTTGGTCGTCGGTATTGTCGCGGTGGCCATAGTCGTTGGTCTTTGGCTGATCCCCGCATACTCCATGGCGGGCGGAGAAGAAACGCGGCCCCACATGGCCGAAGACACGTCCGTAGGAATGATCGCGCAAAACCTTTACCGGCAAACCATCGGCCGCTTTGTGCTGGGCGTGAGCAAGAAGCAGCCGCCTTGGTACTATCTCGAAAACCTGCCGGTGAACGTCTTCCCGTGGACCCTTTTTCTGCCTTGGATGCTTTACGCCGTGTGGAAGCGGCGCCACGAAGGCCCGGCCATGCGGCTGCTCCTGTGCTGGACGCTTCCGGCCATTCTCTTCTTCTCCATCAGCTCGGGAAAACGCGCCCTGTATCTCCTGCCCATTTTCCCGGCTATCGCCATCCTGTTCGGAACGACGCTGGTTGAACTCATGGACAGCGATCGCGTGAAGTGGCGGCGGCGCACCGGCTATGTCTGGGCGGCCATTATGCTTTTACTCGGTCTGCCCGCGGTTCCGCTTGGCTATATGGCCGCAACTGGAAACCTGGATCGGTTCGACGCATTCCTCCAGTCGCAGGATTTGCCCGTGGCGATTACGGACCATGGCCTGACGGTTATCCTGACCATTCTGCCGCTGTGCGTGTGCGCGCTCTTCTTCTTCGTCCACGCGATCGTCAGCTCCCGGCGCATGGAAGGGCGTATGCTTCCATACGCCATGGCGGGCCACTTTGCAGGGCTCGCCGCGGTGCTTGCCGTCATCGTTTTTCCGTTCATCAATACCTTCAAAGGGGCTGAGAAATTCTGCGCGCCGGTTCGGAACCTCGCGGAACAGGGCGAGGATTTCCGGTTATACTCGGTCGCCTTCTCCCGCGAGACCTACGTTTTCTACTCCAAACATCACCATATCCCCTTCCTGGTGGACGAGTGGCCCTTGCCCGTTCCCGAAGGCCGGGACCCCGAAGAAATCGCCATGCAACAGCGCGCTATGGGGAGCGTCCTCCGCGGCGCGACCCAGGATGTTCCCATCGCCGACATATCCGCGGTAACCGACGACGAACTGAACGCATTGCGAGGGGCGTCCGAAGCCGCATTTGCCTTCGCCTCCACCAAGTCGGACCTCGTGGAACCGTTTCGAGTGGCGGTCACGGAAGCGGTTCAGGACTTTCGTGCGGACTTTGGGGGTGGAACGCCCGCTTTCATGTATGTGCAATCCCAGGATTGGCGCTGGCTTTTGACCTTTGCGCCTACCCTGCGCGAGCTGCCCATCGTAGGACATGAAGCGGTTGGGAGCCGTCAGGTTCTGCTCGTGGCAAACCAGGCGGGAGCGCGACTGCTCCGGCCCGAATCCGGTAACGCTAACCGGATCGGCGGGTAATGTATGGCAGGCAGGGTTTTCCACCGATTGGACCAGCCATCGGCACCAGAGGTTTCGCCGAATCGGCTATTGCCAACCATAGATAGTGTTTGCGGGTATCTGGAAGTTGCACATCTAGCGGATGGGCAGGCGGGAATACTTGACAAACCGAAACAGGATTGAGTAGCATAACGAAAGCGTTGGGTCGCTGATCGTACATCTATTGAGAAGGAGGAACAGGACATGCCGAATTTTGAAGCCATTTTTCAGAACTTGTTGGGATCGTTTGCTGATGCGTTGATCGTCAACCTCGGTGAGCTCGGCTACGCCGTGCTGCTGTGGCTCATCAATCTGCTGCTTCTGGTCGAAGTCCCGGCGCTCTAAGCCAAAGCAGAAACGACGCAGATTCAGATTTTGCCGCTGCCCGTGTGCCAAGTGCGCGCGGGCAGCGGTTTTTTCTGGCACCCCGCCTCACGCTAACTCCTTGCGCCCACTTGCAGTAGCTAATCTAGCCGGGTAGGCTTTGCTTCATGAACAGGCCTCTGGTTTGGGTCGCCACGATGCTCGCTCTGGGAACATGGGCCGGCGGCGAAGGGTTGATATCCGGGCTTCTCGTCCCGATCGCAATCTTCCTGTGCGGTTTGATACCCCCCATTGCGACCCCGCGGAAACCACAGTTTAGGCTCATTTCAGTCGCCCTGTGCTCCTTCGCCCTTGGCGCACTATTGTGGAACGTGCGGCACGCAGATCCGCCGGGAGATCCGGTTTCGCAGTTGGTCGATTCAGCGCCGAGCACCCGCTGGACCATGACGGGCCGAGTCCAGCGCACAGACCTCTTTATTGAAAATGCCGCTTCGCTGCGATTTACGCTCGATGTCGATGAGGTGGCTGCCGGCGGCCTGACCTACCAAGCAAGAGGGAGGGTTCAAGTACGCTGGCGGGACCCGTCAGGGCCGGTATTCACCGGGCAGCGCATACAGGCGGAAGGAACGGTCACCAACCAAATCGGCACGGTTAATCCCGGAATCTACGACGCGAAAGATCATCTCAAGAGCGAGGATATCTTCGCGCAGTTGACCGTTCGGACGCCTGAAGGCGTCAAGATTCTGGAAGAGGGGCCTTGGTGGTCACTGCGTTATCAAACCGCGCGCTTTCGTGTCGTGCAAGCCGCGTGGTTCAGGGAGATCACGCCGCCGCAGGTCCTTCCGTTCATCTATGCAGTATGGTTGGGGGACCGGTCGCACCTGCCGCGGGACGTCTACGCGACATACCGGCTATCAGGTATCGCACATATCCTGGCCGTGTCGGGCGTCCACGTTGGGATCATCTTCGCCAGCACCATGTTCGGCCTGCGCCTGTTCATGAGGAACGGGCGCTATCGTGCGCTGGTCGCCATGGTGACGGTCGTCCTCTTTGCGTTTGTCGCGGGGGCCTCAGTGACCAGCCTGCGCGCGGCCCTGATGGTCTGCATCTATCTCGTCGCCGAACTGTTCGACCGCGAACCGGACACACCGACCGCGCTGAGCCTGGCGGCCATCTTCTTCCTCGGCCATAACCCTGACGTTCTGTACCACATCGGATTCCAGCTTTCGTTCGCGAGCGTCGCGTCGATTCTGATCTTTACGCCGTCCATTGAACGTCTGCTCGGACTTTTGCCCGGCGTCGTGCGCCAGACTGTCGCAGTGTCACTTGCCGTGCAGATCCTCCCGGTTCCGCTCTCGGCCTTCTACTTTCACGTGTTGCCGGTTTGCGGACCGCTGGTCAATCTCGTCGCGGTTCCGCTGCTGACCGTTGTGCTTTGGCTGTGCTTTCTCTCCGCGCTGACGGCGGGGCTCTCGTTCTCCATCGCGACGATCTTCACCCACGCCGTCGCGCCAGCGATCACCGTCATCCAAACCATCGCCGGTTGGGGTGCACATATCCAGCAGTATATGCCGCCAATCACGTCGCCCACTCTGGGCGCGGGCATCGTGTATGTGCTGGTAGTGCTGATTGCCGTCGGGTTTCGCGCCGCCACCCGCTTCGGCTCCTTCGTTCATCGAGGGGTGGTCGTGGTGGCGTTGCTCGGCGTTGTTGTATTCTGGCGCGACTGGTGGCCCGAGCCGTCCGTGGCCTTCCTTGATGTGCGTCAAGGCGACGCCACGGTAATCCTGTCGCCCCAACGCCGGGTAGCCGTGATCGACGCGGGAAATCGCAACGAGTTCGCGGACTATGGCGAACGCGTCGTTGCGCCGTACCTTTGGTCGCGCGGCGTTACGCGCATCGATCACTTGTTCCTGACCCACGCGGACCGGGACCACATGGGCGGCGCCGTGTACCTGCTCGATGAGATGGATGTAGGCGAAGTCTTGTTGGGGCCGGTCGCAGGAGAGAGCCAGACGGAGCGAGAGATCATCGAACGATGCGCCACACAAACGGTGTCGGTGCGACGCGTAGCGGCGGGCGAAGTCTTTGACTTGGGCGGCGCGCAGCTTCACGTCTTGCATCCGCCTGCGGTATGGCTGGGAAACCACGAGGACAACGACCTGAGTATCGTGATGCGCCTCCATTGGGACGATATGCGCGTGCTCCTTCCGGGCGATATCGAGGCGGAAGCGGAGGCGTTGGTGGCGAGATCCGAGTGCGGGGCGGACGTGCTGAAAGTCCCTCACCACGGTTCGCGTACGTCGAGTTCTGCCGCATTCATCGACGCGGTGGCTCCGCGATTCGCCGTCGTGTCGACGGGCGGACGATATGGACGAGAAGCCGTTTCATCACAAGTGCTCGACCGCTACACGAAGCGCGGCATTACCGTGCTCCGAACCGATGAATTGGGCGCGGTCGTGCTCACATTGAAGAATGGTTCTCCGCATCTGGTGGGTACGCGACAAGTACGGCCGGCCAACCCGGTGCCAAAGCGCACAGGCACAACCCTTGGAGAAAAAGAATGATCCCGGTCAAGATTTACACAGGTGCTTCGCGTTTCCTGACATTTGCCGTCCTCACGTTTCTCGTCGTCCTCGAATCCGGCGCGGAAGAACGAGTCCGGCCGTATGAGGACAATCCTGAGTATTGGCAGCATAAGGGCGAGCCCGTGCTTCTGCTCGGCGGCAGCAAGACAGACCACATTTTTCTGCTTGACGACTTGGAAAGTCACCTCGACGAGATCGTCGCGGCCGGCGGAAACTATGTGCGTTGTACGATGAGCCAACGTGAAGGCGCCACGTTGAAACCCCACCGCCTGTTGCCGGACGGGAAGTTCGATCTCGACCAGTGGAACGACGACTACTGGAACCGCTTCGACCGGTGCCTTGAACTATGCGCGGCGCGCAACATCATCGTGCAGATCGAGATGTGGGATCGCTTCGACTATTCGCAGAAGGAATGGGCCGCGAGCGCGTGGCGTCCCGCCAACAACGTAAACTATGCCGGCGAGGAAACGGGGTTCGCCGACGCCTATCCCGAGCCGGCCCATCGCGACAAGCAGCCTTTCTTCTTCACCGTTCCCGGCATACCCCAATACGACAAGCGGTACGCGGGCATTCTCTCCTACCAGGAAGTCTTTGCGGAGAAGGTTTTGCAGCACGCGCTGCCGCACGGCAACGTGCTCTATTGCATCAGCAACGAAGGCTCGGCCCCGGCGGAGTGGAGCGCGCACTGGGCGAAGCTGATCCATGAACGCGCGCATCAGGCGGGCGTCTCCGCGTTCGTCACCGAAATGCTCGACGGTGCGCGTCTGGAACCTGTCGTGAGCCGCCCGGACCTGTACACCTTTGTCGAGGGGTCCAAGGTGCTGGGGCCTCGACGACAAGCCTGGGCGCCGAAAGGGGAAGGTCAATGGCAGTTGATCCTCGACACCTTCGCGGCGATGGGCGACGCGAAGCGCCCTGTCAATGCGGTGAAAATCATCACCAACGAAGACGCGGAACAGGACGTCTACTCGCGGCAGAAGTTCTGGCGCGGACTCATGGCGGGGATGGCTGCGATTCGGTTCCATCGCGCGCCCGCAGGGTCCGCCCTCAACGACAGCGCCAAAGCTTGCATTCGCGCGGCGCGGCTGGTTGAGGCGGAGGCAAAATTCTGGGAACTCGCGCCGCGTCTTGATCTGCTTTCGGAGCGTGATGAAGACGAAGCCTACCTCCGCGCGGCACCGGGACGCGGCTATGTGCTGTACTTTCCCAACGGTGGCGAGGTGACGCTTGATCTCTCACGGGAACTGAAAACGCTCTCTGGCTACTGGATCGAAGTCGGCGCGGGCGAACAACGCGAGATGTTCGCTGTAGACGGGGGTGCACCAGTTTCGATCGCAGCACCAGCAAAGGCAGATTGGGCCCTCGTACTTACCCCCTAGATGCATCGCGAGCGTCTACGATTATCGAGCTTTGCCGCTCCGGAACTTTGGTCGCGCATCGGGGATTCCATGCAGTATGCAACGCAATGGCCCGGCATCGATACGAGGGACTCTTCATGCTTACTGCGCACGCGCCTGCAGGCTATATCCTATCCAGAGCGGCGTTA
>CAZWDH010000058.1:0-26759 GCA_964632865.1 uncultured Nitrospiraceae bacterium | reverse complement strand
TCAAATCGACGTTCACAAAAACAAGTGACACAATGGCCAACCAGCGCGCTAAGGAATGAAGCAACATGCATACATCTCCGTTACAAAAGATCAACGATTCCGTCTACTTACCCCGATTCAATTGCGATGTAACGCCATGAGCGCGACCGAAAGACTCCACGAACATTGCTAGAGTCCCTGGCTTGACGGCACCACGAGCGTCCATTGCAGAGGATATTATGAAAAACCCATTCGGATTCTTCCTTGAACTGGTGCGGCAGCCTGTGTGGATTCCACTCTGGGTGTCCTTCCTGATGCTGGTCAACATGGCGAGCGTCGCGTTCTGGAGCGAGCCGCTGGCGAAAGTCATCTTCATCACTTTCATGGTCTCCGCCACGCTGATGATGGGGCTGTATGCGTGCTTGGGCTTCACCAAGATCCTCGGCTTGGGTCACATTCTTTGGATCCCGCTGCTCATCTACGTGCTCATCCGGATTCCACACGCAAATTTCGGGTTCAGAAGTTATCTCGTCGTATTCAGCATTTCCGTGGCAGCCTCATTGGCTTTCGATATCGCCGACGTGTACCAATTCTTCAAACACAGGAAAGGCGTATGAGCGGTTTTCATGCGTCGCTGCAACGCCGGCGAATTCCGCCGCTCCACATTAGTACATGTGAACATAGCCTATCGAAGATAAGTTAGGCCGGCCATGGCACACGCTCAGCTCAATCTTCTGTACTTATCTCGCGAGAAACCAATCCGAGGAAAATGTCTGTGGAGAATATCCTGCGAAGGGAACTCGGACATATTGAAGGCCAAACCGGGACACGGGTGTATGTCATGATCAACTCGCACCCTATGAAGAACCTGACCGATGTTGTTATCAAGGATTGGAACACAGACCGATCCATGGGGTCCGAACTGAGGATTGAACGCTGTCCATTGGACCTACTCCCCGACCACCTTACTCTTGAACGCCTTCTTTCCACATGCTATTACGCAAGTCTCCTGCGCGAAGAAGATCGTCAAGTTCGCTTTCGCCTTATCCTGGGCGAACCCCGTCAGTTTAATCCCGAATCCGGCCCTCCCACCGGCCTGCATCGGCTCGTTTTTTCCAAGCCCCGCCCGTTCCACGAGCAGGAATTGCGGCGTCTCTTTCCCGCGGCCGACTTTCACCGGTCCCTGATCGGAGTGCGATTGGACGCAAAGGATGGACTGGTGATCTGGGGGATCATACATTCAGGGCCGGGATGGATTCATGACCTGCACGGGGGACTACAGCCTTTCTCTCCGCTCCCTGCATCTCTCGTCGTCTGCGTGACCGACCCCGGTCGCCTGACTGTGTGCCGCGGGCGCGTAACCATAGCATCGCTCGTGGGATCGGAAATCCGATGCCCCGTGGCGGAAGTTTATGACACGAAGTGGTTTCCCAAATGCTTTGAGTCGACTCGCGCCGACCTTTGGGCCCTCCACCAAGCCGCCTTCGAACGGTCGAATGAGAAGTGGGCGCGCCTCGCTCCGGACATCGTGCGGCGTATCGCGCAGCAGGTGGACCGGCGGGTGATTAGTACGGTTCGCAACTCGCGGCATGGCGGAACACTCGTTTATCTATCCACAGATCGGGCTGGCGCATTTTCGGTCGACAACGAGTACATGGTTATGCGCTATCACTTTGCTGCCGAAAATGCACGTAATCGCTTTCGTACCTTGATAGTCCAACTCATGAATGTGCTCGCCGAGGAATTCGGTCCGAAGGTACCCAAAGAATATGTCGTCGGATGGAACGAGTTTATGGCAAGCAAGAGCGCAACGTTGTCCATACTGGAAGAAGGGATCATGGAGGTTGCGCATCTTGTGGCGGGCCTCACAGCTATGGACGGCGCAGTGGTCCTGAGCAATAAGTATGAAGTGCTTGGTTGCGGCGCTCAAATTGCTTGCGAACTCGAGAAAGTGCCCGTGGTCCTAAGAGCAATGGACGCGGAGGCGAACGAGACGGAAGAAGTCTCGATAGACCATTTTGGCGCACGCCACCGTTCCGTTTACCGCCTCTGCCACGCGTTCCATGACGTCATGGCAATCGTGATTTCCCAGGACCGCACCGTGCAATTCGTGAAGTGGCATCAGGGCGTTGTCACCTACTGGGATCAGGTTGCGACGAGCGTGCTGGATATTTAGCGACAGGATCGATACTTAGGTACACCGTATCCGTAAAGGGCGCCATTCCTTAAGGCTTCAAAAGTCAACGGCACACAAAATGTGAAGGAGGAAGTAAGTTCGCCAGTCATATTCGGTCGTGGGGCCGGCGAAGGCGTGGACTTAATCAAGGAAACCCGGAGACTCAAGTCGCTGTGTGACATGCTCGATTTGGAGCGGTGTAAGAATTGGCTCTATTGTGCGACTCATTCGTGGAGCACTTGCAGTGTGAATTCATTATAACCTCCCAAAACGAGGAGATTTGCGATGCGGTCGGGAATTCGATTGAGGTACCTGTTAGCTATCGTCCTAATGCTATCGAGCGTTGCTTTAATCGTTAATTGGAGTCAGATCAGGGCGATTGTGACAGGATCGCCGGTGGAAGCCGCCGGTGATGGCGCAATAAGATCTACCGGCGGCACTCGGGATTTTCGCGAGTTCTTTCTCGGTTCCGTTGACGGCGGCCAGTCGTTCCTGGCGGAGTTTGATACAAAAAATCTCGCCATTCCGCCATCCGAGATTTTTCGCGGAGGTCCCCCAAAGGATGGAATTCCAGCGATTACCATGCCGCCGGTGGCCGACGTTGAAGAAGCTGAATTCCTGGATTCCCAAGACCGTGTCGTCGGAGTAGTAATCGACGGAACGGCCCGAGCATATCCGATTCGACTTCTCAATTGGCACGAGATCATCAATGACGAAGTGAATCGTGTCCCCATCGCCGTCGTATATTGCCCGTTGTGCGACTCCGTTTCCGTACTCGTGCGTGAACTCGATGGCCGGAAGTTCGAATTTGGCGTCAGCGGACTTCTCCATAATTCAAACGTGCTCCTTTACGACCGTCAAGATGATGCCCTTTGGTCCCAGATCGGGTTCCGCGCGATAAGTGGACCAAACGTTGGAAACGCGCTGGAACATCTGCCATTCGAACTCACAACGCTTGCCCGCTGGACGGCAAAGTACCCTGATTCAACGATAGCCACGTTCGACACCGGACACCGCAGGAACTACGACAGGAACCCGTACGACCGCTATTTCGGAAACGACGAACTGATGTTCCCAGCCAGTGGCGGCGATGACACGCGATTGGAGCGAAAAGAACCGGTCGTGGGTATCCAGGTCGGAGAAGTCGAGCGCGCCTACCCGATCAGAACAGTCGCTGACGCACCAGGCGGGCGTATCGAGGACCATTTCGGCAGCGATCGCGTAGTCATCGAGGTGCTGGAAGATGGAAGCCATGTAAACATCGTTGAAGCGCCCGAGAACGCTCTCGTGGCGCATACGTTCTGGTTCGCGTGGGTGTCCTTTCATCCGGATACGACTATTTTCAAATTGAAATCGCAGTGAAATCCCCTTTCAAAACAAAAGCAGGAGCTGAATATGAGTAAAGCGGCGATTGTACTACTGGCTGGTACGGATGGTCCCGAATCGATGGGCCGAATGGCCAACGCCCTCACGGCCGTCAAGGAATTCAAGGATGCCGGAGATGACGTCAAACTCATCTTTGATGGTGCAGGCGTCACATGGGTCCATGAACTCGCGAAACCCGAGCACCGGTATCATCGGCTTTATGAGGAGTTACGGGACCAAATCGCCGGTGTCTGTGCGTACTGCGCGAAGGCCTTCAAAGTTACCGACGCGGTTGACGCGCAGGGGCTTGCCTACGCCGACGAGCACGAAGGGCATCCCAGTTTCCGGCAGCTTTTGATGGATGGGTACCAGGTATTGAATTTCTAGGTTCGGCACATCTCCGCGTCGGACCGATTGCGACTACCCCTCATGGCCGGGGTGTGGCAGGTAAGAACCTAGGGAAGCACAGGCCGAGTCCCAGTTACAGGAGAAAAATGAAGTACCAACGTGAATTTGTGGGCGAACTGATTGGAACGTTCATCCTGGTTTTGTTTGGTTGTGGAGCCGTGGCGGTGACAATTCTGTTTGGCGCGCATCAGGGACTGCTGCAAGTGGCAGCCGTTTGGGGTATGGGCGTTACGCTGGCGATCTACGCGACGCGCCATCTGTCGTGCGCTCACCTGAATCCGGCGGTAAGTCTTGCGATGGTCGTTGGAAAGCGGATGTCCCCCGCACGGCTTCCGGCGTACTTTGCAGCCCAGTTTACGGGGGCATTTCTCGCGGCCGTTGTGCTATATGGGTTATTCTCCGGTTCAATCGCTGCGTACGAGCTTGCACACGGGATCGAGCGTGGATCGCCCGAGTCCGTCAAGACAGCCGTGATGTTTGGGGAGTTCTACCCCAACCCGGGTGCGGGAGAAGCCGCGCGTGTGACGTTTATGAATGCGTTTTGGGCGGAGGCCGCAGGTACATTCCTTCTCGTAATCATGATCTTCGCGCTGACGGAAGGCTGCAATGTCGGCCGTCCAGACGATCGTCTGGCCCCCTTGTTTGTAGGCGCGACAGTGGCCTCGATTATTTGTTTAATCGCGCCGCTGACCCAAGCCGGCATCAACCCGGCCCGCGATTTGAGCCCCCGCATCTTTGCGTGGGCTGCGGGGTGGGGAAACGCGGCCTTTCCTGACGACCGATATGGTTTTCTCGCCATTTATGTAGTAGCTCCCTTGATTGGCGGCGTTGCAGCCTCGCTTATCTTTGTTCGGCTGTTGGAACCGCTCATGAAGGGTCAATCCGACGAGTGCAAATGCGAAGCGCTTTTGATGAAAGGACCCGGCAATGTCGACGCTTGCAACGAATCATAAGCATCTAAAGGAATACTATGGGCGGATTCTGCAGAGCAGCAAGGATCTGAAAACTAACGCCTGTTGCTGCACGGACGACGGCGTTTCGCCTGTCATGAAAGCGGCTCTGGCGGAGATCAACGACGAAGTCCTTACTCGATTCTACGGATGTGGGTCTCCGCTACCGCCATTGCTCGAGGGGTGTGTAGTGCTGGACCTTGGTTGCGGAAGTGGCCGCGACGCCTTTTTGGCATCGCGCCTGGCCGGACCGACAGGATCGGTGATCGGTGTTGATATGACCGAAGAGCAACTCGAAGTCGCACGCCGCAATGTGTCCTCCCAGATGAAGAGGTTTGGCTACGAGCGCTCAAACGTCGAATTTCATTCGGGATACATGGAGGATTTGCGCGAACTCGGAATCGAGGACGATTCTATCGATGTTGTCATCTCGAATTGCGTGCTGAACCTGTCCCCGGACAAGGAGTCCGTCTTCTCCGAGATATTCCGCGTCTTGAAACCCGGTGGAGAGCTTTTTTTCTCGGACGTATTCTCCGGACGCCGTGTTCCAGCCAGGTTTCACAACGACTCCGTTCTGCACGGGGAGTGCCTGGCGGGGGCCATGTACCGTGAGGACTTTCGCCGCATTTTGAGGAACGTCGGCTGTCTGGATTACCGGGTTACGGCGGAGCGTCGCATAGATATCGGGTCGCCGGAAATCGAAGCAAAGATTGGTATGGTGGACTTCTACTCCGTTACGGTGCGCGCATTCAAACTCGATTGTCTTGAAGATATCTGTGAGGACTACGGGCAAGTTGCGACCTACAAGGGCACGATAGCGGAGTGGTCCCACTATTTTGACCTCGACGACCATCATCGCCTCTTCACAAATAAGCCCATGCTTGTATGCGGCAACACGGCTGCCATGCTCCAGGAGACGCGTTACGGATCGCATTTTGCGATTCAAGGCAACCGATCGGAGCACTTCGGCGCATTCGATTGTGCGCCGGGTCAAGTGAAAGCTATGGAGAATTCGGGAGCCGGTGGTGCTTGCTGTTAGCTGCGAAGACATCGCGTGGTGAACCGGGCCGGCATCGCATAGCGATGTGGGCGTATATTTGGCCACTGCGCGAACGTATGAACGGTGACGATCTCAAAACATACGGAGGAAGAAGTCAATGATTCCTCAAGCATGGATAACGTGTCCGGTTTGTGGTTGCCGGAACTTAGAGCAACTGCCGGTGGATCGCTGCCTGTACTCCTATGATTGCTCCGGATGTGGCGCAAGACTTCACCCTCGGAAAGGAGATTGCTGCATCTTCTGTTCTTATGGGTCGCAGCGATGCCCTTCCGCTCGAGCCGTCTATTTGGCTTCGGTCATCGAATCGCGGCCAGAAATGTATTACGGGTAAGAGGCAAAACTGAGTTATCCATGAGTTACGTTATCTTGACCGCCATGGTGTTGTGGCTCGCATACGGAAACGGCGCCAATGATAATTTCAAAGGTGTGGCAACGCTGTACGGAAGCCGGACGACAAACTTCAGCCGTGCGCTGGCGTGGGCTACTCTAACCACGTTCGCTGGGAATGTCGTCTCCATACTTCTGGCAGAGCGACTCGTATCGGTGTTTAGCGGTTCGGGACTGCTGCCCGAAGCGCTGCTTGGTGATAGCTCGGTGCTCGTTTCCGTAGGGGGTGCGGCCGCGGCTACGATTATGCTCGCGACGATTCTCGGCATGCCCACCTCCACGACGCATGCTTTGGCCGGAGCCCTTCTCGGAATCGCCTGGATGGCGTCGTCGCTTTCGAGCCCCTGGGGGGCATTTCTGAAACTGTTCGCGATACCGCTACTGGTGAGCCCGATCCTTGCCATCGCGTTGACCGCAGCCGCGTATCCAGTATTACACCGGCTCCGATTGTTGGCTGGCGTAACGCGAGAATCGTGTATGTGCCTGGAAGACGTTCGCGGAAACCAAGGCCCCTCCCCGGCCGGAATCGCCCCGGCCGCAATTGCCCTGCATCGGGTTCGCCTGGGAACGATTTTAGAATGCGGTAACCGCTATGACGGCAGGATCGCCGGAGTGGATGCGGAAACTACTGTCAGCGCGGCTCATTTTCTGAGTGCCGGTGCGGTATGTTTCAGCCGCGCCGTCAACGATACCCCGAAGATTGCAGCTCTTCTCCTGGCGCTCAACGGGCAGAGCAAGTACACGGCCCTCGCCGCAGTGACGATAGCTATGGCGGCGGGCGGTCTGGTTCAATCACGGCGCGTTGCTGAGACGATGAGCCGGCGCATCACGGACCTCAATTCGGGACAGGGCTTGTGCGCTAATCTCGTAACCGCCGGGCTCGTCCTCTTTGCTTCGCGCATTGGAGTTCCGGTGTCCACCACGCATGTTTCCTGCGGAACGATCTTCGGCATCGCGCTTGTAAAGCGGCAGGCACGATGGAAGACCATCGCGGCTGTTGCCGGAACCTGGGTCACGACTCTGCCCCTGGCGGCACTCTTGGGTGCATGTTTCTACCTTCTTCTACCGGCTCATCTTTAAGGATCGGGTGGCCGGACGAGGGTTCAAGCGATACATCTTCTTAGCAGGTGAGTTCGTCGCTCACCGTGTGTCAGCCCAAAACGGCACATTTTTCGCGATTCGTAACGTATTGCGGCGAAGTGTGTTACAGCAGTGCACCTCGTTCGTATAGAGTTTCCTTGTAAGAACTTCGGCTAAGCCGGCGACTCATTTGTATCATTGCTTTTTATAAATCCAGAAGGGATGTTGGTTATGAGTCTTGTCCAGTCGAATGTGCTGCCGGAACTCGTAAGCGCGCCTTCCTTCGCTCGCCGCGTAAAGGACGCAATTGGGGATCATCTAACCGGAAGCACGCTCGATACCGTGCAGGTAAACGTCGGCCCGAAATGCAATCTGGCCTGCAAGCACTGCCATGTCGAATCCTCCCCAAAACGGAAGGAAGAAATGTCGTGGGATACCATGCGAGCGGTTTTGCGCGCGGCGAATAGGGCCGAGGCCCACACCCTGGACATTACAGGCGGGGCGCCGGAAATGCACCCCCGGCTACGGGAATTCATAACCGCCGCCATCGACCAGGGCTTGCACGTCATGGTGCGGACAAACCTGACAATCATGCTGCAACCCGGATTTGAAGAGTTTCCTCGCTTTTTCGCGGACCGGTCTGTACATCTCGTTGCTTCGTTGCCTTGCTACCTCCCAAACAACGTCGACAAGCAACGCGGCCGGTTCGTCTATCGAGACAGCATCGCCGCGATCCAACGGCTCAATGCGCTCGGGTATGGTCTGGATTCAGACAAGCGTCTGGACCTTGTCTATAACCCGGGAGCTCCAAGTTTGCCGCCGGACGAAAGGGACCTGGAAGAGGCTTACCGCGAGGCGCTTCACAAAGAATTCGGGATTCACTTCAACAGCTTGTACGCGATCGCAAACATGCCCATCGGCCGCTTTCTCCACGATATGGAACGAGCCGGAACCGCAGCACAGTACGAACGTTTGCTTCACGATTCATTCAATGCGGAGACCCTCGACGCGTTAATGTGCCGTCATCAACTACACGTTGGATGGGACGGGACGTTGTACGACTGCGACTTCAATTTCGCCCTCGGTATGCCCTCCGAGGGTGGACGCACGGTGTACGACTTTAACCCTCAGAATTATCGCCATCGCAGAATTGCCACCGGCAAACATTGCTTCGGATGCACCGCAGGATGTGGATCCTCGTGCGGTGGTGCGCTCTCACAGTGACGGCCAAACTAAGTGTTTCTTCCAACCGCCGGAGAAACTGAACAGGTGCATGTATGACAACGAACGTGGACAAGACACCGACATCAACGACATCGGAAGTCGATCGAGAGTCCGCTCACATATCGCGTTCCCACCGTACGGCCCATTGGGTCAAGCGGGCGTCTCAAATACTTATCGTGTTGGGCGTGCTGGCGCTCATCCGGGTTCTGCCCGTGGCACAGGCCATGCAAGCCGTGGTGGGCTGGGTTGAACAATTGGGTGTGCTCGCTCCCTTTGCATTTATAGGGATCTATTTGGTTGTAACCATTCTTATGTTGCCCGCTTGGCCGCTTTCGGTCGCGGCAGGTATTCTATTCGGACTCTTCGCCGGGACAACGGCAGTGGCCACCGGTGCAACACTTGGCATGGCTGGGACGTTCCTTATTGGCCGGTATCTGGCACGCCCTGCAGTGGAGCGCAAGTTCCGGCAATATCCTCGCTTTGCGGCCATAGACCGTGCCGTTGGAGAGGGGGGATGGAAGATCGTCGCGCTGCTCCGGCTGTCGCCGGCCGTTCCTTTCAATTTACAGAACTACCTCTATGGATTGACGGCCATTCGATTTTGGCCCTGCGTGCTAGCGAGTGCCGTTGCCATTCTGCCAGGTACCTTCATGTACGTGTATTTCGGTTACGCCGGCCGCGCGAGCCTGAATGCTTTGAGCCCGGCTCAAGCGGAACGTGGACTCGCGCAATGGGCCCTTTTAATCGTCGGTCTGGCGGCCACGGTTGCCGTGACCATCTATGTCACCAGACTCGCCCGAAAGGCGATACGAGAACAAGCTCAAATGGACGATGGCACGGGTTCGTCACCGGTTGCCTCGAAAACGGAAGAACGGCGGAAGCAAAACCCTTGGATCGGCGCCGGCGCGGCGGCATTGGGGGCCGTATTGGTCATTGTAGCGGTTAGCGCCGCTCAATTCGGCTCTCGGTTCTTTGGTCCGCCAGCCGTCTCCCTGAACGAAGTCTACGCCGAGACGGAGGCAGGTCCCCAATTCGACCACTCCGCATTCGACGCAATACTCACGAGCCATGTCAATGAGTACGGCGGCGTCGACTATAACGCGCTCAAGGCGAATCCGGAACCGTTGCGCGAGTATATCGCGTCTTTGGCAAACGCGCCGTTCGATCAAATGGGTCGCGATGAGAAGCTGGCCCTTCTGATCAATGCGTACAACGCTTTCACCCTCGAACTTATCGTTGAATGGCTGGACCAAGATATCGATTCGATCCGCGACATACCTTCGGATAAGCGCTGGGACGACGAGCGATGGAATGTTGGCGGAAACGTCTGGAGTTTGAATCAGATCGAACACAAGCAAATCCGGCCGAAATTCCGAGAACCCAACATACACTTCGCACTGGTTTGCGCCGCCGTGGGGTATCCGCCATTGCGGACCGAAGCCTACGCGGGGACACGCGTCAATAAGCAGCTTGAAGACCAGGCCCGGATAGTCCACGCCGAAGGTTCGCGGTGGTTCCATCTCGACCTGCAGGCAAATGTGCTTCATCTCACGCCGCTCTACGATTGGTATGGAGGTGACTTCAAGCAAGTAGCGGGGTCGGTCCTGGACTATGCCGCGAGGTACTCCAGAGATCTCGCCGGTTTACTCGGGTCGGGAAAACAACCGGCCATCGAGTGGTTGGAGTACGATTGGTCGCTGAACAACCAGGAGAATCTGAATTGACTACAGTAGCTACGAAGCTGGCTGCAACTGAAACGGTTGCCAATCCGGACATACCTGCGTTGAATCCGCTGGACACGCACAACCAGCGATTGCAGGAGCATACTCATCCTCCGAAATGGCAGAACCCCACACCTTCGGGCCGGTACAACCTCGTCGTGATTGGCGGGGGAACCGCTGGTCTCGTTGCAGCGGCGGGCGCGGCCGGACTTGGCGCCAAGGTGGCGCTTATCGAGCGAGGCCTCCTGGGCGGCGATTGCCTGAATGTGGGATGTGTCCCGAGCAAGGCCCTAATACGGTGTGCACGGGCGGTTGCGGATGTTCGGGAAGCCGTCGAGTATGGCGTGATACTCCCGGCGCAACCGACGGTGGACTTTCGCGCGGTCATGGAACGCATGCGACGTCTCCGGGCAGGATTGAGCCACCACGATTCTGCGTCGCGGTTTACCGAATTGGGTATCGACGTGTTCTTGGGTGATGCGATGTTTGGCAGCCGGGACACCGTCAAAGTCCGCGGAGAAACGTTGCGGTTCTCCAAGGCGCTTATCGCCACCGGCGCACGCGCGATCGCACCTCCCATCGATGGCTTGGAAGACGCCGGTTATCTAACGAACGAGACGGTTTTTTCTCTCACCGAATTGCCGCCCCGATTAGCGGTGATTGGTGCAGGACCCATCGGGTGTGAACTGGCGCAGGCGTTTGCACGCTTAGGTTCACGAGTAACGCTTGTCGAGGCGACGTCCCGCATCATGCCCCGAGAAGATGTATCGGCCGCGGAGATTGTGGAGGCGTCAATGCGCCGTGACGGCGTCCAAGTCATTTGCGGAGGTAAGGCCGCAGGGATCTCGATGGATGGGCGAGAAAAGGTCATACGCCTGGACTGTCAGGGTAAAACGCACGAGGCTCGGGTCGACGAGGTTCTCATCGGCGTAGGCCGCGCCCCGAATGTTGAGCTACTCAACCTGCCGGCGGCGGGGGTCGAATTTGACACCAAACAGGGTGTGCATGTGAATGATCACTTGCAGACCAGCAATCCGAACATATACGCGGCGGGAGACGTTGCGTCGCTGTATAAGTTCACCCATGCGGCGGACGCGATGGCGCGTATCGTACTTCGAAACGCCCTGTTCTTTGGCCGAGACAAAGTCAGTGCGCTTACGATTCCCTGGTGCACGTACACCGATCCGGAAGTCGCTCACGTTGGTTTGAGTCAGCAGGATGCGGAACAGCGTAGTCTCGATATTCACACTATCGATATTCCACTGAATTCGGTGGACCGGGCGATTCTCGACGGCGAAGACGAGGGTTTTCTGCGCGTTCATTTGAAAAAGGGGTCCGACCGCGTCCTTGGGGCCACACTGGTGGCCCGGCATGCGGGAGAAATGATCTCAGAGATTACCGCGATGATGACGGCAGGAAAAGGGTTGTCCACACTTGCCAAGATGATTCACCCCTATCCGACTCAGGCCGAGGTGATGAAGAAGGCTGCGGACGAATACAACCGCGGCCGGTTGACTCCCTTTCTGAAGAAGCTATTCGAAAAGGTACTTTCGTATCGCCGTTAATGTGTTTCAGTGAAAACCAGATGAAATCAAAGGAGAACCATGCAAATGAGAGCTTTTTTCAGAACAGCGCTCGCGGCGGTGTTACTTTCTGTCATCGTTGCCGGATGCGCCGGGCGAGATACATCCAAGGATTCAGGCTCGACGTCTCCTGTGAAGCAGACACAGCCGGGTTCGGGAACCAGACAGGCAGAACCAGGCTCCGGAACGCGGTAGCATCGCGTGTCTACGGCAAGGTCAGAGTTCGGTCGCGGACAGGCGCCCGGACCCCACCCACCCCACCTGCCCTCCCCACGGGCCCACGCACGGCTGGACTCTGAGCTTGCACCCCGCACGGTGCCATGGGGATGGGCCCTTTCCGGGCTCATCCTCATCGTCGTGCATTTTGGATTGTTCCTACTTTCTTCTCGCTTCCCATACGGAGAGGATGTCCTCAACAGACCTACAGTGCAGGTGGTTGGGCTACTCATCATTGCGGGTGTTGTGTATTTGTCTGCAGTGTGGCTATTGAAGCAACCGTTTGTTGCCGATATGCGCTGGTGGGTCTGGGTGCTGGCAGTAGGCCTTGTGATGCGCGCCGTTATGTTGCCTTCCACGCCCATGATGGACAACGACTACTACCGGTACCTTTGGGATGGCGCAATGGTTGCGCACGGCCATTCGCCTTATGCATTTGCTCCGCAGGAAATCATTGCGGAATTGGCGCCGGAAGAGATCGCGGAACTGGCGAGCCGGTCTGCCGAGGTCATCGAACGTGTCAATCACCCGTGGTTGCGCTCCATTTACCCTCCTGGTGCTCAGGCGGCTTTCGGCGTCGCGCATTTCATAGCGCCATGGCAAATCGTGGGGCTGCGTATTGTTTGGCTCGTGGCCGACGCGGCTACGTTGCTGTTGCTGGTTTTCTTACTCAGAGTGACCGGATCTCCGCCACATTTTCTACTGATCTATTGGTGGAATCCGCTTCTCGTGAAGGAGACCTACAACACGGCCCACATGGACATATTCATACTACCATTTGTTGTGGGTGCCCTGCTGTTGGCCGTGCTCCGCCACCGAATATTCAGTGCTGTAATCCTGGGGCTGGCTGCCGCCATAAAGCTCTGGCCAGTCGTTCTTTTGCCGGTTCTGGTTCGACGCAAGGCTGTGACGTTAGGTTCCGCGATATCGATCTGCGGTGTCGTTCTATCGGTGGCGGGATTGAGCACGCTGCCACTTTTCGCGAGCGAGATTAACCCGTCGTCGGGACTGCGGGCCTATGCCAGCTACTGGGAAATGAATGATTCGGTCTATGTGCTCCTTCACGCTGTTGGCGTCTTAGTCGCGCCGGAAAACCCACACACAGTGGCGCGCTCCGTTGCGGCAATCCTGCTCACCGGTTGGGTTGTCTGGTTGTGTCGAGTCCCTGCAAAGGATGGGCGCGACATGTGCGAACGCGCATTGTGGGTAATCGCCGGACTCTTCCTGGTAAGCCCAACCCAGTTTCCGTGGTACTGGCTCTGGCTATTGCCGCTGCTCACCGTCACACCTTCATTTGCTCTGCTGGTGCTGACCGCGACGCTTCCCCTTTACTACCTTCGGTTTCCAATGCAGGAACTCGGTTATACGGCCTGGTTTGATTACGGCGTCGTGTGGTTGGAATTTGCGCCCGCGCTAGCTCTCCTCGCGTGGAAAGCGTTTCGCTCACTCGAAGTCCCTGTCCTCGCGGCGTCACATACTTGGAGAATTGCGATCCATGAAGATTAGTCTTATCGCTCACGCCGCCATTTCGTCACTCCACGTCATGGTGAGTGCCAAGCAAATTGCCCCGACGCGGGCAGACCTGAATCCAGTGGCAATGGAGCGGCCACTTTGCGAGGGGCAACAAACCCATGTGACGGCCAGAACACCGGAAGGCCCTTGTCGCCGATTTTCCACCAATGGTAGAGGATGTTGTTATGAGTAATAACGACTCAAGCGAATATACCCTCGTCGCCGTACCCAAAACAGACGGCCCGGCACGGGAAACACCGTCCCGATTTGGCACTATCCGGAAGGTTATTCTGTTGGCAATTCTTGGCACGGCTATGGCCGCTTTAGCTTTTCAAACCTATCAACAGCGAATTCTGGAAGCGGACGCCGCGCCGCTGGTCGAAAAGGCAGTCGAGGAATTTAAGGAACCCGGGCTTGACGTTGTATCACAACTTACAGTGACCCGGGACCCCTTGTTCTTTGGCTCTCCGCGCGTCAAGGTTGAAGTATTCGTTCGGCCTACGGGAAGTACCGAGCCAAACGCGATTCGCGGAATCGAGTATCACTACGTCCGTGATAATAACCAATGGATCTTACAGGACAGCGGAAGTTGTACAAGTGAACAATGCAGCCTTCGCGGTTTCAAAGCGTTCGGTCAATAATGGATAGCATTTTCGCCGTTCAACAGCCGCATCTGATGAAAATCCTTTCGATTAATAACAACTAATTACGCTATTTGTAGATTGTACTTCAATCAGCCACCGTAGAATTTTACCAAAACCAACAATACGGTTTTCTGACATAGAATTGGCTCGTCACGAATCCACTGTACAGTAAAGGTGATGATCATGTTTGTTTGACAAATCGTTCTTGATTTCGAGGTTCAAACGCCGAGATTCAAACACGGGAACTATCCCGCCACGGGAGGTCGCTGATGTTAAACGGAATACGACAAGCAGTAGAAGATAAGAGCGGAATTCGCTTTCCTGCACAGCTCTCCACACCTGCGAACTTTGCCTATGGCTCTCGACATTTTGATTCCTGCAATTATACGGTTCTTGCTATGCGTCCAGCGCCCGTCGCGATCTTGATCTTCGTCCTGGCACTGGTTCCGGCTTGGGCGAATATGATTCCGGGTGCTGCGTCTACCGTGCTTGGGGCTGCCAATAGAGGCAGTTTGAATTTGTCAAATCCGACTATACCACTTGATCGGGTTATAAGGGGCGCGCCGCCTGATGCGATTCCGGCGATAATGACCCCCAAGTTTTTGCCCGCTCGGTCCGCAAAGTTTCTCAGAGATGACGACGTCGTTTTGGGTGTTACGTCGGGAAAGACCGCGAAAGCCTATCCTCTCCGTATACTCGTTCGCCACGAGATCGTGAATGACAGCATTGGCCAGAAACCGATTGTAGTCACTTTTTGCCCTCTTTGTGGCACTGGAATGGTATTTGGCGCGCGCGTTGGATCATCTGTCCTAACGTTTGGAGTTTCGGGTCTCCTGTTTAATAGCGACGTTTTGATGTACGACCATCAAACTGGCAGTCTTTGGTCACAGTTGGGTATGCAAGGTGTATCTGGCCGTTATGCGGGACGTCCTTTGGAGTGGGTGGTATCCAGCCAGATGACCTGGGCTGCTTGGAAGGCCAAGTATCCGGACAGCCTTGTCCTTTCCACGGATACCGGGTATCCCATGGACTACCGGACGTGGCCATATGCGCAGTACGACAGGCAAGCGGGTCCGATGTATCCCGTAACAGTCAACCAACCGGTTTTGCCCGAGAAAGAGTGGGTCGTTGGGATAGTTGTGAATGGGGTGGCAAAGGCGTATGCCCTGCGGTCGCTTGTAAAATTCGGGACACCGTACGTTTCAGACCGGGTGGGTAATAAGAACGTACTGGTAGGATTCGATCCGGTCGCGCAAAAGGTTCAAGCGCTCGACGCCGACTCCGGAGCCCCGATTCCCAGCGTGAGGGTCTATTGGTTCGCATGGCAAGCCTTCTACCCCCGAACTGGACTTTTCGCAAAGTAGCAGGGAATCCATGATGGCAATTGGATGTGGTGAGGCCAGAGGAATCGATAGTAGGCCGTCCACCATATTTTGCTGACTACGGTGTCTGACATGAAGACGGCAGACTACGGCAAGATGATGGTCCATTGGGACGGGAAGTTTGCGTAGAAATAATCATGGGTTTGCAAGAACGGATACAGGTTAGGCTTGGTACTTTGCGCCGATAGGATGCGGCATAGGCGGCAACATGCAGAGATACGATCGTGCGGAAAATCTTGGGTGGTTACAACTCGCTCGTAATTTTCGATGGAGAGGATTTTCGAGACAGCATCAACAAGTCCCGATATCTTGGGTATCGTTTGATTAACCTTCTATTCGGCAGTTGACGTTCTGCAATCGACTTCTCATGAGGCCCAACCGAAAACGCACATTGATAGCATCAATGCAAACACAAGAATCGGCGTAACCCGGGCCTTCCAAAGATGGGGATCACGCAAGATCGTCTCGCGTATTGCGTATACCAACCCTGCCAGAATGAACACAGAACCGACTCCCGCGTAGATGGCGTGTGGCACAAGCGGTCCGGGTGGAACGAGGGAACCCGAGTGGATCGCATTCGCCGCGCCGACACCGGTAGGCTCGACGATCGCGCGAGGCAGATAGCCTCCCCACGTGGCGAGTTTCTCAAGTCCCTTTGCCATATGTGCAGACGCAACCACAGCAATTGGAAGAGCAAGTCGCCGGCAGGCTCCGCCCATGTCGCCGACCCCGCCAACGGTCAAGGTCGCGCCACCCAACGTTATTCACACGAGCAGCGGAAACACGAAAAGCATTCAGCTCCCCTTGGCCCAGACGTTGGCCGGCCCCTGACCACCGCCACTATTGCAGAGCGGGCGCACGTGCCAGAGGACTACCTTGCCAAGATACTCAAAGAAATGGTGATGCCGGGTTAGTCCAATGCATGCGCGGAATCAACGGGGGATGTGTTCTGGCATGGCCCGCGACTGAAATCAGCTTACTCGACGTCATCAACGCCGTAGACCCGATTCAACGCATCGAGCATGGCGCTCCCGAAGAGCAACGCCGCCACCACGGCGTTGAACACCCCTAGCGACAGGTTGTTCGCCGCATGACTGGCGCGCCGTTTCCGTCCGGAGAATGCGGGCAACACACTTTCCAGGCTCCAGAGCAGGATGAGCAGTAACGTGGCCGCTACTGGTTTGGCGGCAGGTAGCCAGTCAGCCATGTTCGTATTTTCGTTCACGGTGAGCGCTCTTTATGCTTGACGCAATGCAGCGCTTTTCCGCAGCAGCCATCCATAGTGATGGGGCGGCAGATCAATCTTCTCCTTCGTCTCACACACAAAGCCTGCCTCCTCTGCCCAGACGCGGCACTGTTCCGGCCGGGGCCGAATCTCCATGGAAGGCCCGCGCGGTGTTTCGGGGTCGTAGTTCCAATGCATGATAGCAAGCCGTCCCCCGGGCGTGAGTATGCGCCGCGCTTCACGCAGCAACACCAGCGGATCTTCCGCGTGCAGGATATTGAACAGCATGGCATAGTCCACGGAGCCTTCGCCGAGCCCGGTGCCATCCGCCACGAAATCCCGCTGATAGAACCGTGCGTTATGCACACCCTCGGCCGCCGCGCGACGCTCGCACTCCGCGACCATCTCCGGCTCGATGTCGAAGCCATGGAGCGTGCCTTGGATGCGCCGGGCAGTGGGGATGGCGAAGGTCCCGTAGCCGCAGCCGAAATCCACCGCGTCGTAAACGCCCGCGTCCAAACTCAGGGCGTTCAAAGTTGTTTCCGGGTCGAAGAAGGTTCGCCACATTTCGTCGTCGGGCATTCCGCTTTCCCGGGTCTTCATCGTTGTCTCGCGGCAAGAAAGGCGCGCCCCTCTTCATTGGGTTGCTCGCGGCGGCCCATCATCCACCCACGGCACGCGGATGCCCCGCATTGACAGGCGAATTGGTTTCCGAGCTTGTCCTCGGTGGCGGCGTAGTCGATGGTCAGGTAGTCACCCGCCTCAATCGCCTTCACCGCTCGTACCTCCATCGTTTTTACGTCAATCGCGAGATTCGGCTCGCAGCAATGAAGCAGAAACCGGGCGAACCATGGGTCGCTCATGTGCAGCTCGGGCGAGATTTGTATGGTGTCTAACGTGGCGTGTCGGAGTACAACCCCCGACAATTGGGTAACCGGCACTCCGGGTTGGAACGGCACTCGGGCTCGCAGCCCGCGCCCCCGTTGGTCACTCGTATTGACAACGTCGAATTCGCCGGTCGTGGGGTGTCCATTCTCCGGCGGGATGACGTCCGGGTAAATCGGTGCGCGTTCATTGTCTGCCACGTTTCCCTCTTTTGCTGCATGCATCTGTAGGCTCCTCTCGAGTCCTTTCGTCGCGCCCGCGCGTTTCCGCATGCTCCAAGCGCCATCCCTGTTGCCTCCATTCCACGACACCGAGATCGAGCCGCACCGCCCGATAACCCCTGGCCCGGAGCAGTTCAACCGCCTTAAGCGCCAGAACGCAATAGGGTCCTCGGCAGTATGCGACGATCTCACGGCTCTTGGGGATCTCGTTCAGCCGGTTGACAAGTTGCTCCAGCGGCAAGGATAGGGCCTTGGGAAGATGACCTTCGTCGTACTCCTCGTGGGGACGTACATCAAGGACGGTTACCTCGCCTCTTCGGACCCGCCTCAGCAACTCGTCGCGATCCACCGGGTCAAGAAGCTCTCGGTTTTGCAGGAACGCACGCGTGATCTGTTCGACCTCTGCCAGCCGCCCTTCGGCCACCGCCCGCAGGTTCGCGACCAGACGCGAAACCGTCTCATCCGCCAGCCGGTACCAGACATGTGTGCCCACCCGCCTGGTTTCTACAAGCCGCGCAGTGCGGAGCACCTGCAAGTGTTGCGAAACGTTCGCCACGGGCGCGCGGGCCAAAACAGCCAGCGCTTCCACCGTGCGCTCACCTTGAGCAAGCAGATCGAGCAATTCGAGCCTTTTTGCATTGGAAACCGCCTTTCCAATGCGGGCGAATTGCTCGTAGATCGCGCTGGTGTAATCGACATTCTCGTCCATGAAACGTTATCCAGTTATTCAATAGAATTATTGAATAATATATTGTGATGGCCCGTTGCAACAAATCCGCTCAACGCTGTCCCGACGAGAGGATAATATCGATCAAAAACTTCGGTCTGTCCTCAATGAACACCAGCTACACTCAATCTACGGGGTTGTGGTGAGAAGCTGGCCGCTGGCAGCGACCGGCACATGAGCAGCCGAATCTTATTAGCCGTCTTTACCCGACAGGCTCAGCCGCTAGAACGTCCTAAATCATAAGGAAGACGTTGTTGATTTGACCGCGGCTACGCCGCTCTGGGCGTACTGCGGGTAGTTCAGGATACCATATCATTCACCCACGTCATCGCGCGCATGGAAGAAGGAAAACCAAGGGTGGTGACGGCCAAAATTGCAACATGCCGGACCTCTTCCGGCGAAGCACCGGCTGTTAACGCAGCTCTGGCATGTGCGTGGCTCGCACCCTCCAGGCCCGCTCCGATAGCCATCGCCAGTTTAACGAGTTCACGGGTCTTTTTTTCGAGCGGCCCGGCGTTGTGGCATCGCGCACCCAGTTCTTCGTACGCGGTCACAAGGTCCGGTTGCTCTTCCTTAAACTGTTGGTATTTCTGGGGCGGTATTCCGTAGGTTGGGGACTCGGACATCACAATGCTCCTCCTCGACGTTTGGGATACCAGTCGATACTGGGCCACACAGGCATTTTACGCGATCTGGTGCCGGCACCAAAATCATCCAAAGATGCGGTGCGACATAGATTCGTTGGAATAGTGGGGGCAGGCGAATCCGGTCTCGTTCTCACCTTCAAGAAGCGTCGCTTCGCACAGAATTCGGTCCGCAAGCAATTTGATGTCTCCTCGCGGCCATGCCGGAACTCCAATAGAGATCGGATCATCGGTAACCACCGAGATGATGTCGTCCCTTTCAAGAGCCAGCGGTCTTCCTCCCACAGTGTCGCGCCACACTTCCACCTTTATCCCCGGGCCGTCGAGGTCGCCTTCGACCAATAGGAGCACCGCGTCCGTCACGTTTGCCCTCAGTTGCGCATACACATCCTCGCCGAATGGACGCGGTCTGTATACCGCACACATTGCGGGGGTGATTACGGCGGACATAACAGCGCCCGACAGGCGGTGATAATAGGAATCTTTGCCCGGCGTATCGAGCTCGTGGGCGTGGCCGCAGTGTTTCGCAGTGGCGACTTCAAGCCCCCGTGAAGCGTACTCTTGCACGAGCTCCGTGATGAGCGTCGTCTTGCCGTGATTGCGTCTTCCAACAATGTGCGCGATTCTCATGAGGTACTCCGATTCGAATGTTTACCTTTTGCCGGGCTTGGTATGAAGCACAGGTCGAGGCTCGGACTTGCATTTGTTTGCCAGCGGCTTGCCGTCTGCCACGTGCGTCTTTGCCAGATATTCGAGCAATACGGCGCGAACACTCACCCAAGATTCGTGAAAGGGGCAGGGATTCTCTTCGCCGAACTCGTCGTTGCCCAGAATGCAGCCGTCGAAGGTGTCATCGCCGTCGACCGATTTAATGACATCCAGGAATGTTAAGTCCTGGGGACTGCCCACGGTGGCATAGCCCCCGCCTGGACCCCGCCGCGCTTTTAGCACGCCGCTCCTCACGAGGGTCTGAAGAACCTTACGCGTAAACGGCTCAGGCACGCCCGCCTGTTCGCAGGCGTCTCGGACCCGGAAGTAACCTTTGCCCTGCTCCGCAAAGACATATGCCAGTAGTCGCAACGTGTGTTGACAGCCCCGTGAACACGGCTGGAACATGGCGTACGGCCTCCAAACATTGCCGATCCGTACCGTGGCCTATCCTTCGGCGTATCCCCGTGATGCTAACGGGCCATGCCGGAGCATGAACGCTCGCGATACCGTGTCGACTTGGTCGATTCGCTATTGATGGTGATGCAAACTCTCGCCCAGGTAAGGGTCCTTCAATGGAACGAGTGCCGCGCGTCCCAATGCGCGGAGGATCGCGCTGCCGGTGACTCCCGCCATTCCTACGATCACTCCTGCTTCCCACAATCCAAACACGGGAGAATCGGGGAATAGGGCCGGATAGATCATGAGATACAAATCTAGCACGCGTCCGGCCAGAACAACAACGGCGATCCGCGCGAGAATGGTGCCGTCTCTTTTGCAAACACGGGGCAGCAGAAGGAAGAACGGAACGACCCAATTCAGAATGGGGTTCAGTAGTAACAGCGGACCCCACGCGCCCGTCTGGCGATGAACGTAATAGATGGTCTCTTCCGGAATATTCGCATACCAAATGAGCATGTATTGGCTGAACCAAATATAGACCCAGAGCGTCGTGGCGCCCAACAGAAGCTTGCCGAGATCGTGAAGATGGTCCGCTCGAATGACAGAAGCCATGAGGGAAGATTTGCGCAGCCATTGGGCGACGAGAATCGTGCAGGCAAGGGCGCTCGAGAAAAGCCCGGTGAATGCGTAAACGCCGAAAATCGTGCTATACCAATGGTGTTCGAGCGCCATTACCCAGTCCACACTGGACAGCCAATAGCTCAAGGCAAAGCAGACCGTGAAGACCGCGGATAGCGCGACGTTTCGATGCTGGTGCTGCAAGCTTCCGTCGAGGTCCTGGGCGCGCGAGTTCTTGATTAGCGCGCGCGCAAACCACAACCATACGGCAGCGTACACCACACCTCGCACCAGGAGGAACCCGTAATTCAGCCAAAGCCCTTTGAATCCGGTGACCGCCCCCTCGCCTTCGGAGATCCACGCATACAGAGACGGGCGAAGAACCAATACTGCCGCGACACACGCGAGACCGGCAGGAATAAGCGCCGCCAAGGCTTCCGGAATCCGGCGGATGACCACACTCCATCCCGCACCTGACAGGTAATGCAGTGCCAGCAAGAACACGCCGCCTAAACCGACCCCAATCAGAAACTGGCTTGCGAGCAGCACACTGGCCCAAGTCCGATCCGGCGCAAAAACGACCCCGAATAGAACGACCGCTGCGCCGATGAGCGTCAGTATGCTCCACAAGCGAAAGGCCTTTGCGGATACGTTCAGACGCTGGAGCCGCTCGACCACCCACGGGTTGGACAAGTCCACGACCGCGTGTCCCGGCCGACGCGCCGTTGGGTGCGCTTCCCCGTCCACGTCGAGTGCATCCACGATCATTGAAGGCCTCCTCCAGCCGATTCGGCAGCCGCTTTTTCCAAAGAACGAATGTACAGAGTGATTCTCCAACGGTCCTCGGGCGATACCTGCGCCGCGTAGGAAGGCATATTCCCCTGGCCGTACGTTATGATGTGAAACATTTGGCCATCAGACAGGATGCGGTCGGGGGATGGCGGTGGCGGTGGTGGATACCCCCGTTGAACCACCGGTCCGTCACCCATGGCCGTCGCGCCGTGGCACGGCAGGCAATAAACGCGATACGCCTCCGCGCCTTTATCGATTGCCGCTAAGGTTTCCGCGTCCGGCTCTCCCCAGAACAGGGACTCTCCAAATGGGTTCCGCAGTTCCTGACCTGCCCGGAGCGCGTCTTCGGGCGTGGGCGCGTAATGCAAGGGCATCTCGCCGCGGGCAATCGTTCCGGGGATCGGCGGTTGAAGTGTGCGACCGTTTGGAAGTATGGGATTGGGCGCGTAGGAGTCGAACGCCACCGAATCCACCATTTCGCGCATAAACGAGAAGTTCGGTGTGGACGGGTCGCGCCGCATTGATGCAGCCAGAACGACGGCACTCAGCATCGCAGCCAACAGAAAGCTATTGAGCATTGTTCTCCACATCACGCGATCTCCTGTTCCCGCTCTTCCACGTGAATGGCGCGGAACTGCTCACAAATCTCCCGAACCCTACCGGGATCGAACGCCGCGTCCTCCTCTTCAATAAGCAGGGCGAACTTGTCATCGGTGACGCCTGGGAAGGGAACGACCGCCCCTTTGCCGGGCCACAGCTTGGTGGCAATGAAGAGCGCGATGACAGTACCTACCCCGGCGAACAGGACCATGACTTCAAAGGTTACCGGGACGAAGGCCGGCCAGGAGTTCCAGGGCTTTCCGCCAATATTGATAGGCCAATCGATGGCCGTGGTCCAGAATTCAAACCATACTTTCAGGCCCGCACCCAGTAAGCCCAGAACGAAGCAAATCACGGGAAGCCGCGACGGCTTGAACCCCGCGGCCTTGTCTAACCCATGAACCGCGTACGGCGCGTAGATGTCGATAATCTTGAGGCCCTCTTGCCTCGCCGCGCGGGCAACTCCCAGGATGTCTTCTTCCCGCTCGTAAATGCTCAAAAAAATGCGGCGGCTCATACGTTTACTCCTGTAGTTTCGGATTCGCGTTCGGCGATCGTGCGGCTGCCAGCAGAGGATGCGGCGTGGGCGTGAGCGGCTTCGCGGCCATGACTCAGGACACCTTTCACTTCCGATATGGCGATCACCGGAAGGAACCGGCAAAACAGTAGGAACAACGTGAAGAACAATCCGAAGGTGCCCAGTAAGGTCAGGATCTCAATGATCGTAGGTGTGTACTCTGCCCAACTTGACGGCAGATAGTCCCGATGCAAAGAGGTGACAATGATCACAAACCGTTCGAACCACATTCCGATATTGACGACGATGGTCAATATGAATACCGCGACTATGTTCGAACGGATCTTCTTGAACCACAGCAATTGGGGCGAGATGACATTACAGGTGACCATCGTCCAGTACGCCCAGGCGTATGGCCCCAGCGCGCGGTTCATAAACACGAATTGTTCGTACGGATTGCCGGAGTAGGCGGCCGTGAAGAACTCGGTAAGGTAGGCGAGGCCGACAATGCTGCCGGTCAAAATGATAACCTTGCACATGGCGTCAATGTGACGCAGCGTGAAGTAGTCCTCCAGCCCCATGACCTTCCGGGCGATGAGCATGAGCGTCAACACCATGGCAAAGCCCGAGAAGATGGCCCCCGCCACAAAGTAGGGTGGAAAGATGGTCGTGTGCCAGCCAGGAATCACGGACGTGGCGAAGTCCCAACTCACGATGGTGTGAACCGACACGACCAAGGGCGTCGCCAGGCCTGCGAGCAGGAGATAGACCACCTCGTAGCGCACCCAGGTTCGATAAGAACCAGTCCAGCCGAAACTGAAAAAGCTCATGATGGCGCGGCGCAAGCCCGGTTTTGCCCGATCCCGGATGGTCGCAAGGTCGGGAATCAGACCGACGTACCAGAACAGAAGCGATATGGTGAAATACGTCGAGATTGCAAAGAAGTCCCAGACCAAGGGCGAGCGGAAATTCACCCATAACGGGCCGCGGAAATTGGGGTATGGGAATATCCAGAAGAAGAGCCACGGCCGACCCATGTGGATCAGCGGGAACAGCCCGGCACACATCACGGCGAACAGAGTCATGGCCTCTGCCGCTCGGTTCACGGATGTACGCCACTTCTGGCGGAACAGGAACAGAATGGCCGAGATCAGAGTGCCCGCGTGACCGATACCGATCCAGAACACAAAATTCGTAATGTCAAAGGCCCACCCGACCGACTTGTTCAGTCCCCAGGTGCCGATACCGGTCGCAACCTGGTAGACGACGGCCACGGTTCCAATTCCAAGCACCGAGACCGATGCCAGAAAAGCCATCCACCATATTCGAGTCGGTTTTCGTTCGAGGATGCCGCAAATGTCATCGGAAACCTGGATTGGTCTTTTCTCGCCAAGGATCCAGGGTTCCCGGGGATTGGCGCGCGCTTCAACCATGATGTTCCACCTCGTTCTCGTTAGTCCGGTTGCGCACCAGCGTCATGTACATCACAGACGGCTGCACGTCGATTTCCTCAAGCACGCGGAACCTCCGCGGGTTTTGGGCCAGCTTCGCCACGCGGCTCTCGGGATCGTTGAGATCGCCAAAGACGATGGCCTGCATGGGGCACGATTGCTGACAGGCCGGTTGGATGATTCCGTCGCCCAGCGGTTGGCCCTGCCGTTTTGCCTCGAATTTGGCTTCCTGAATCCGTTGCACGCAGAACGAACACTTCTCCATGATGCCTCGCGATCGCACGGTGACGTCGGGGTTTAATACGAGATTCTCGACGGGGTCATCGTGGCGGTACTGGAACCAGTTGAAACGGCGCACTTTGTACGGGCAGTTGTTCGCGCAGTAGCGCGTGCCGACGCACCGGTTGTAGACCTGTGCGTTTAGCCCTTCCTCGGTATGCACCGTGGCAAGAACCGGACAGACATTTTCGCAAGGCGCGTTGTCACACTGCTGACACATCATGGGTTGGTGGGCAACGTCAACTTCGTCGCCTTCCCCAGAGTAGTAGCGGTCAATACGGAGCCAGTGCATCTCCCGGCGTCGACGCACCTCATCTTTACCAACCACCGGCACGTTGTTTTCCGCCTGGCACGCGACCATGCACGCGGAACATCCGGTACACGAGGTCAGGTCGATTGCCATCGCCCAATGGTGCCTTTGCTTGGGGTGATCGTCGGGGTACAAGGGCTTGTACTCGTGGTGCGCCGTATGGCTCCCCGCGTGAGGATCGTTGAGGTATGCTGCCAACGTTGCTTCCTGGAGAATTGGGCGCCGGCGTTGTTCCGGCGGAGCCAGATGCTCTGGCACCGTGATCGTATGGTGCGTTTGGGTCGATGCCAGCGGCGCGGACTCTCCCGTGGGGGTGATCCGCACTCCAGGGCGCTCGTAGCAAATGCGTCCGTTGTTCCGCAGGAGTAGGCCGTTTGTGCGTACTCCAACGAGTCCGTCTTCGCCAACGGTCGACTTGCCTTGTATCCATCTCGGGCCGATGCCGGCGAAACGGGCAGTCGTCTGCTGACCGTAACCCAATGCAACGGAGACGACCCGGTCGTGTTGACCTGGCTGGATATACGCCGGTAGTTCTACGGAGACTGGAATGCCGTCTCCATCGATTCGGACGATGTCCCCCTCTTTGACGCCAAGCGATCGCGCCGCCGCGACAGAAAGGCACGCGTAGTTGTCCCACGTTACTTTGCTGACGGGGTCAGGAAGTTCCTGTAGCCATGGGTTGTATGCATGCCTGCCGTCCAAGAGACCGACTTTGGGGTACACAACCAGGGTGAAGCCTTCGGAGGCCGATTCGGTCGCCACCCGTGTCGCGTTTTCGCCTGCGAAAGTGGGAGTCGCGTCTGGTTCCGGACGCACGCGAGTCCATCCGTCGTGGACCGTACGGTCCCAGTACTGCTGAAATGGTACTCCGAGCTCGCTCCGCGGATAAACAGCCGTTCGCCAGTAGTCCTGTATCGCATCGTACGCGCTCATGGGAGCGCCCGCCCACTCGTTCAGGCTTTCCAGAAGCGAGCGGGTATTGAACAGGGGACGAATCAACGGTTGCCGAATCGCTGCCACGCCGCTGACCGCTTCCACATCACCCCAAGCTTCAAGGAAATGGTGGTCCGGACAGATCATCGTCGCGCGTTCCGAAGTCTCATTGGCGCGTTCACCGCAGTACACGACGAGGTCCGTTCTCTCGAGCGCCGCGGCGAAAGCTTCCCCCTCGGGCAGTTCGTACACCGGATTCACTCCGGCGATGAACAGGGCACTTACCTCGCCCTGCTGCAACTCGTCCAGCAACGTGAGCACCTCCGCGTCATTACCCAGTCGCTGATTCGACGGCTCCGCGAGATCCAAAATAGATCCATAGTTTCCAAGCCGCTCGTTGATGGTATTGCAGATCCGCTGCGCCGCGATGTCCTGACTGCCGCAAACGACCAGGCACTTTCCACGGGAAGCCACGAGACGCGCAGCGATGTCGTCAAGGACTTTCGCCGGAACAGATGGGGGGCCGGCGGGAGGGGGTGTCCCGCCGGCGTGCTGACGTGTGGCTACCCTATCAACCAGCGCGTCAAGCAAATTGATGATCTCCCCGGGCGCTACCCGGTAACGCCGGTCAGCGTTTGAGCCCGTCAGTGACATGCGGGATTCAAACTGAACATGGTAGGAGATCGAACTCGCATTCTCGTCGATCTTGCGGCGCTCCCGGTACCCTGCGGCAAACTCGACGGGACTGACCCAGGTCCCC
>CAZWDH010000057.1:0-27192 GCA_964632865.1 uncultured Nitrospiraceae bacterium | reverse complement strand
GCCAGGGCCGCTGGTCGCCGAGGTGCAGTGTGGGTGTGGTGAGCTAGTTTAACGGCGGCGAAGTAGGGCCTACTCCGGTGCCGTCTGTGGTGAATCGAATAACCCCCGTGTCGTCTACAAAGAACTGCCGCCAGCCCGTCTGTCCCGGCGCCGTCGGAATTGCGGTACAGGTGTAAGACGGCGGCGTCGTCGCATTCCCCGGTATCACGTTTACGTTGAATGCGTAACCTTGTTTGTAGCCATTAATAAGGACTGCATCGACAAAGGCCGGGGTCGTACCGCCTCCGTCCGGGTTGCCCAGTTGCGCGAGGGTTCCGTAGTCCCCTAGGCCATCGCCGTTTACATCGACGAAAGCGGCCGATTGAAAGGCAACTTCGGCCGTGGAGATTGTGCGCATCGCGCCGGATGCGCTAGCCTCGTTGGCACTCATGCGCGAACGGAGCAGGTTCGGTATGGCAATCGCCGCGATAATCGCGATAATCGATATGACGATCATCAGTTCGATTAAGGTGAATCCGCCATGCCGTTTCATATTGTTACTCCAAGTTGCCCCAAGTATCGTTATCACGATCCCGTCTACCGTCCCCGCAGGGACGTATGGGAAGAGCAGCCGTCGTGCCAACCCGGCCCCGACTCACATAAAGTTCTCATACAAAGCAGGTTACAGATACCGAGCGATTAATGAGAGTCAGAGCAACCAGTGAAATTCGTGACCGTGAGAGCATTGTGGCGACAATTTTTGTCACCTTTTGCGGGGAATCTCTATTCTGATATGTTCCGCCGGAGGAGTGCAAAATGAAGGTCTTGGCTCCACTCTATCAAGATGCTCCCCGCATGTGGCCGTTTCGGACCCTGCCGCCGTACCGCCACGTCCCGGGCCTGACACCTCATCCTGTGAACGACCTAAGGGGGCACAGCTATGGCGGCGAAGCGCAATTAGGATTCGGGCCGCCATGGGAAACCTGCGAGGCCTTTCTCTACGGCATCGACCTCTATCATCAGGGCTACTTGTGGGAGTCCCATGAAGCCTGGGAACCCTTGTGGCGAGCGCTGGGCAGAAGTTCTCCGGAAGGCTGCGTCGTGCAGGCGCTGATCCGCAATAGCGCCGCGCTGCTGAAGGCGCACATCGGGAACAGGCGCGGGACGGACCGGCACAGCCGCGCGGCATTCGCGCTACTCGAGACCGTCGTGGCGCAGCAGTGCGAGAGTTGCCGGATCTTGCGTATGGACGTTATGGACTTTATGGACGCTATGGACCGGTGCTATGGGGAATTGTGGCGGGGTCACCACGAACTTGGTTCACCGCCGCGGATCGTACTTCGGTAGTCTGGCAAAGCCAGACTCCCACCGCTAATCGAAGACCTTCTCGTAGAGGACCTTGCCGTGCACGTCGTGAAAACGGAACGCGATCGTGCTCCCGTCGCCCTTTGGCGAGACATTCACGGAGAGAAACCCGCCCTCCATCCGGTGATATTGGTGGTATTCGGGGTCCTCTCCCGGGGATCCGCCGGCATGTTCGTCGCTGACGGGGCCGCAACTGAATTCCTGCACGCCCGTCTTCGGATCGATGCTGTGGTACTGCCAATGCCGGTCGCCGCAGGCGATGAAGAAGTTGTCGGGCACGTTCTCCGCAAACCATTCACGCATCTCGTTGCCTTCGTGGGCGAATGCGTCGTTCGCGTGGTTGTCGGCCTTGCTGCCCCGGTCGGGTCCCACAATCGGCGTGGGGGATACGAGCACTTTCCAATCGGCGTCGCTTTCGAGCAGGGTCTTTTTCAGCCACTCCTTCTGTTCGTCACCCCAGATGGTCTTGTCGGGACCGTCGGGCATCGTGTTGGGCGATCGGTAGTCCCGTCCTTCGACGAGCCACACCTGCAGGGCCTTGCCCCAGCGTACGGTGCGGTACGTCTTCTCGCCCATGGGCACCACATCGAAGAAGAAATCAAGTCCCTCGTCGAAGGTGAAGTCCCCCATCTTCTCTTCGACCATGCCCGGCCAGCAGTCGTTGTGATAGGTGTCGTGGTCGTCCTTTTCCCAATAGGCCGGGGCCGTCAGGTGAAATTCGACAAGCCGCGGAAGGCTGTACATGCGCTGCCAGTGGTAGGAAGCCACGTCGAGCGACGTAACGACCGGGGAATCGTTGTCGTAATAGACCGTATCGCCGGTGGGAACGAGAAAGTCGGGCTTCATTTCAGTCATGGCGGCGTAGGAATTAAAGCCTTTGAGATCGTCCAGGTCGCCGTAGTACATCCCCGTGACCACAGTGAATGTGACGTCGGCGTTGGCCTCCGGTGCAGGCGCAGTCCCGAACCGCCCCTGCAAGGTTGCGCCCGGTTCTTCCGAGCCCGGGTCACGCGCTTCGGCCGCGTAGAAATACTCGGTTGCCGGTTTGAGCCCATCTATCGCGAAGCTGTGAGCGAAGTCCGTATCCGATTCCACCTTGACCCAGTCGGTCGCTGTCGCATCAGCCAGATCCTGCGATGTCCCATACCGCACGCGCACTTCGCCCGGCGCGCCGGGGCACGCGCCCAGGAGTTGGTCGGGTCGAACGCCATCCGGAACCGGAATCGCCGGCCGGCCCGCGAACCATAGCCCGCGTCCGTTCCGCTCGGCTTCTTCTGTGGCCCTTACCCAAATGATCGCGGAATCGGTTGTAACTTCGCCAACCTTCACGCCCGTGGCGAGCCCGGCTGCGGTGTGGGTAGCGATGAGTATCGCCGATGCGAGTACCGGTGAAATCATGTCAGTCTCCTTCAGCCCTGCCTTGCGTTGCGCCTGCTCCCCGAATATACCCAAAACTCATGGGTGGCGCACTGAACGACGTGCGGTTGGTAAGCTCCAGCGTACCGCGGTCGGATGACTCAGGCAAGGTTGATTCAGTCAGGACTTTGTGAACAACCAGCCCGGCGCCGGACGGCGGATTCTCCCGTCGCTCCAGGGATATGGCCTTCTCCCAGCCCTCGACGCGCACATCCGCGGCGTAGTCGCTGTGGTTCGCCCAAAACAACACGCCTCCCACCACGGCCGCTAGGACGTGGGCCGGACTCGACGAGTCACAAGCCCTCACGGCATCGCCGGACTGGGTCAAGGTAGTGAAATTCCGCCACGCGTGGTACACGGGGCGCGGTTTCCAGTTGTTGTCCTTGAAATCCCAGAGGCCGTAGTTCATGAAACCGTTGCCGGGGTAGTACATTTCCTGGAGGCACCAAATTGAAAACCCCGCGACGCCCCGGTTGAGTCCGTCGATGACAAAGGCCGCCGTCCACACGGCGTAGGGATAGGTCTCCATCAAGGGATTCACCAGCGCGCCCGACCGCTCATCTTGGAAACCGAACTCGGCGATGACGAGATCCTTGCGCGGGTTCTTTGCGGCGAGCAGTTCTAATCGCTCGTTGAAAAAGGCCGGCGCGGTGATGCGGTCCGCGTACGGGAAGTACCGGTGCGATGCGAAATAGTCGACCAAGTCAAAATAGCGATCGTCGGTCACGCATTGCTCGAAGAACGAATAACCGCCGTTCGTTTCATCGCTGCCCACGATGCGGATTGTCAGGCCGCGCCGCTCGAATTCCGCGCGTACGAGTTCATGCAGTTGCACGAAGCGTTCGAAGTCGTAGCCCGCGCGAACGAAGTAGCCGTTGGGCTCATTGGTCAGCGTCCACTCCTGCACGCAGGTATAGCCCTTCGTCTTGATGAGGTGCTCGAACAACGCGCCGATAGCCTTCGCCGCCGCCTCGGGATTGCCGTAGGGATCCTCAACACCCCACTCGACGCCGACCACATCAACGGGCACGCCGAGCCGTTGGTACAAATCCAATGTCCGGTAATGACTATCCATATTCGGCGAATCGAAGGTGAAGGTATTCCAGTCGCCTGACGGATTCCAGTCTTTGTACCAGAAGAACATCCGCACCCAGTCGATGCCCATCGACGCAATACGCTCCTCGCGCAAGCGAAAGTCCTCCTCCGTCACGCCGTGCGCCCCGTTCTCCGGATTGTAGAACCAGCCGTCATCCTCGACCCCGAAACCCCGAAAAGAGTCGCACACGACTTCATCGGTGATCGTGATTGTCACGGGCCCATCGGGTGGGCCGGTTGCGCCTACGCCGGGTTCGCGTTTGGCGGTAACCGAATCGAATTCCGCGGTACCGGTGCCGTTCAGGATGAGCGCGATTCGTGCGCGGACCGCCTCCTTCGGCATGACGCCCTGCACGCGCAGCTCAGTCCACGAACCATCCTTCTCGGCCATATTGGATTGACTAAACGAGACGCGCTTCTCCGCCGCATCGAAATACTCGATGACCATGTATGCGCCCGCGCCATGTTGCACACCGATGCTACGCGCCTCGGCTGTCGCGGAAATGAGATCGCCAGGGTGCGCATCAAGCGGTTGCGCCAAGTGGGGATATCCGGGCTCGGTGCCTTCGGGCACCACGATCCGCGCGACCGATCGGCCGTCAACAGACGCGGCAAGCATCTCAATTGCCGCAGTGCTCGGAGTCCAGCCTTTTAGCCCGTCGTCAAAATCCGGGTTGGGCAGATCGCTGCTTGCAGCGGCGGCCCACGCGAAAAGGAGTAATAGCATCAAATCAATCCCCGCAGGAAACGGACCGATCCGACTCATCCGACCGATCTGACTGATCCGTCATGATCCGTTAACCAAATGGCGTGAACCTGGAAAGAGCAAACTTGGTTCCAGTTCTTCGTCCTCCAGCCTCCGGTCTCCAGCCTTTGGTCTCTTTCAGCGCGGTTGGACCGCAGTCTTGGGCAATCCACGCCCCGCGAATCGGAAGTACGCCTTCAAGATCCAATCATTGCCGCCTGCGAAATGGGTGCACGCGATGACCGTCTTAACCGTCCGGCGCGAAATCTTCACGTCATTGCCGGACGCAAAATCGGGATTCGCATCGATCCGCCGCAGGGTGAATACCGCCATGAACAGGGCCCACAAACAGAAGCGCCGAATGCCCATCTCGGACTTTGGAATGAGCAGTGTATACCGCAACGCGTTTTCGAGATGACCGTGCGCGATGGCGATCAATTCGCGCAGCCCGGCGCGGAACCCCGGGTGGCGCTGACCGGCCCGCAGGTTTCGCAGGTCGAACCCGTGCGCTTCAAACACGCGCTGCGGCAGCCACACCACGCCACGCTCCTTGTCGTCCCAGATGTCTTTCAGGATGTTGGTCATCTGCAGACCTTGCCCGAAAGAGACGGCGTAGCGTTCCAACCCATTCCGGTTCCGGGCGACCTCCGGGGAGTGGGCGCAGAACAAAGCGCACAACATCTCGCCTACGACTCCGGCCACGTGGTAGCAGTACGCGTCGAGATGGGGCATGTCACGCAGACCGTGCGTGAACTTCCCCTCCTGAAAATCTTCCATGCCATCCGACATGATGCGGACGCATCGGTTCAGCGCCTCTCGCTCTTCAAGCCGAAAACTGTGGGTCAGCCGGGTCACTGCAGGCGTGTTGCGCACCAGGTCGCGCTCAGCGTCCAGGCAGCCGTTGGTGAGCGCCCCCGCTAGGTCCCGTCCGAAGTCTTCCGGAGCAGCGTCGCCGCGAACAACCGCGACGAATTGCTCGCCGAAGCGCAACTTCTCCTCGATGGTGAGCACCGGAGAATCTTCAATCGTATCTGCAATCCGGCAAAGGAGATAGGCGTTTCCAACCACCATGCGCAGCCGCTCGGGAAGTTGGGGAATGGTGAGCGCAAAGGTCCGCGACACGCCCTGGAGGATCTCCTCCTGGTAGCGCAAGTCGGCGTTGAAGTCCGGCGCGCTGGTCTGCGGTTCTTTGGTCAACAAGAGATGCTCCCCGGAACGGCGTCGACGCGGTTTCGAGGCCCTATTGTACGTGCCCCTGCCGCGCGTTGTCACGTATAGCGGTCGCCCCGCAATTTCCGCAAGGGACTAAAGTTTTCGTGCTTTACTGCCGATACACAGTTCGGCGAACGGGATGGGTTCTTCTCACGGATGAGCCACGTCGAGGGGCGTGGACAGGGATTGCTATGGGTACTGGCGCACTTCAATTCAATCAGGCGCCGTTGTTCCCGGGTCTGCCGGGACTGGTCAACGGCAACGCGCAGGGCTTGCTCGCCCGGATTCTGGGGGTCGATCCCTCGAGTCTCGCGGGGAAGCCGGCGGAGCAGACTTCCGAAACCGGCGGCGTCGAGGAAGACGCTTCTCAGGCGATTGCGCGGCAGTTCGATGCCTTCGTCTATCGCGCTCAAGTGGAACGCTTCTCGCTGACCGTGTCACTTCAGGAAGCCGCGGCACGCGTTAACGGAAAGGACGGCGAAGGCAGTGCGGAGGCCCAGGCATCGCAACTCACTTTCTCGTTCTTCGCGGAATCGCGCACGGAAGAACTGGTCCGTTTCAGCGAACGCACGCAAGGGGTGGCCGATGGACTCCAGGGCACGCAGCGCGAATCCTACCTGGAAGCCAGCCGCAAGGTAGCGCAACGGTTTTCACTTTCGCTCACCGTCAGCGGCGCGGCACTCAATGGCTTCGCGGGCGCCTCGGAGAAGCTGGGTGACGAAGAGGGCGGTATCGACCAATTGCTCGGTCTTACGAATGAAGCCCTGAGCGACAGCGACGATGTGCTGAACAAGATCTTCGAATTGCTGGACGCCTTCTTCTCAAACACGGAGTCTGATTTCCAGACGCGGTTCAACGACTTGCTCGCGGGCTTGCAGGAGATCGGATTGATCGACGCGCCGGCAAGTTCCGGCCAGTCCACCGGCGGACAACAAATCCAGCTCAGCCAATCCAGTTTCAACCTGCAATTGGAATTCAGTTTCGAATCCGTCGAAGTGGTCAGCATAAAGCAAGGCGAAGTGCAGCAGTCCGATCCCATCACCCTCGATCTCGACGGCGACGGCATCGAACTGACCAGCTTTGGTACGGGCGCGCGCTTCGACATTCTTGGCAGCGGTTCGGCGGTCAATACGGCCTTCGTCACCGGCGGCGACGCCTTCCTGGCCATCGACCGGAACGGCAACGGGTCCGTCGACAGCGGCAAGGAACTCTTCGGCGATCAGAACGGCGCCCGCAACGGATTTGAAGAACTCCGCAAGCTCGACAGCAACAACGACGGACGTATCGATTCCCGCGACAAGGAGTTCAACGCGCTCCGCCTCTTCCGCGACAACGGCAACGGCACCACGGAAGCGGGTGAACTCATCTCCCTCGCGGACGCCGGCATCGAGTCCATCGATTTGAATTACCAGAACGTGAACGAAAAAGCGGCGGGCGGCAATCGCATCGCGCAGTCCACCACCTTCCGCTACGGCGACGGACGCTACGGCCGCGCCGTCGACGCAATTCTCAATTACACCGTATAGGTTTTCTAAACCTCGCTCCCGCGAGGCGCCCGGATCGGTTCAGGGACGAACCGGTCCGGGCCGTTGTTTAATCAAAGCGATTCATTGCTTGTAGCTGTAAACCCAGTACGTGTAGTCATCCCACGCCGTTCCATTTTCGCTCGTGAGGGTGACCTTCAGTTGCATTTTTCCTTGCGTCACGCTCTTGGGGATCTCGAATTCCGTCTCGCGCCAGGTATCGCGGGCGTGTCCGGCGGGGAGATACCAGGAGCCCGCGTCCTCGCCGTCGACCGTAACGCGAACGCGCTGCGCGGGGGTCAGAACCGGCTCCGGGCGTCCGCCCTTCAACGAACCGCTAGCACCGAACCCGTAATACGAACGGCGGCGCAGTTTCACGCCCGCATTGTCTGGTGCAATTTGTACCGTAAAGCTAGACGTGCCTTTCCAGACCCGGCCGGAATCCTTGAACGCATGATCGCGGTCGCGCGGCGCATCGTCCTGCAGGGTGAGTTGGTAACTGCCTTCGTACGGCAACGTGTTCGACACGTCCTTCGTCGCCTTCTCGCACGTGTAATCGTGTGTCTCTTCTGAAGCCGTGTCGCCGACATCGATCTCGTCGGTCAGCGCCAACGCCGGCTCATCGCGCTGGTAAAAGAACGCCGTGCCAGAGTAATGGGCCGGAATCCGTCCGATAGGGCCGTGCTCGAGATCGAAGCGAAAAGACCGGTAATAGGGCGCCACTTCGCCGACGTGGAACCGGTACATGACGCTGTAGTCCTCGCGACAGCGCAGGTGCATGGGGTACCCGTGCGTGGGGTACACAAAAACCTCGTCCATGGGTTTCATGTCGTACCAGCCCCAATTGAAATATTCCTCGGTTCCCGTGCAGGCGATGTAGGGCGAACGATTACCGTCGGTGTAGAACCGCGCGTCGCCTTCCAGGTAGCCGCGATGGATCAGCTTGTTGTCCGGCCGACTGAAGTGAATGCTGCTGAACGTCATGACGCAGCCGACGTAATGACCGCGCCCGCGCGTGTCCAGCACGCAGTAGTCCTGGCCGTCCCGCAACGGCGTTTCGCTGCGCCATTGTGCGTTGAAGTAGCAGGCGGACTCCGGATACGCGTCCTTTGAAACCGTAACTTCGTAGTCGACGTCGATGGGCGTCGCGCCATTCTCGCTGAGCAGTTCGATACGGGCGGATTTCCAGTAGGGCATCGGGAAACGGCAATAGAGCCAGCCGTCTTCGGTCTGGCCCACGTACAGGCTCTCCGGCCGGCGCGTGCCCGCGATGTACTGTTCCGTCTCGAAGGGTTGCAGATCGGGCGACTCGATGGCCTTGACCGCGCGGGGACATCCCAGCGCGAAGAAGGTGCTAACCGGCGAATCGACGTGCGGCGCTTCGCGTCCGTCCCAGTACGCGCGCAACAAGAGATCGGCGGCAGGCTGAATGCCGCCTTCCTTGAACCGGAGGCGTAATCCGGTAATCGCCCCCGAGCCGGATTCGTCCACCAGCACCGCCTGCCCCAACGGCTCGATCTGCAGCGAACCTTTTCGGACCTCACCTTGAGCTTCGCTCACCTGTGCGGGATCCGACCACCAGGCCTTTGCCTCGTCAAGCGTGCGATCCGGATCAAAGGAAGATACTTCCGTGCCCGCCGCGTACTTGTGCGCGAAGATGTTCAGGAATTGCGGCTTCTCCATATCCGTGGTCGTCAGCTTGCAGCCCTTGGCGAAGGGAATCGGCACGTAAGACCATGATGAACCGTGCGCCGTGTCCTCGTCGCCAACAAAGGGCGAAACGAAAGGAGGCGTCTTGCCCGCGTACATCTCCTTCAAGGGGATGGTGTAGGACGGCTCCTCCGCGCCGTCGAGATACACGCGCAAATCACCCTTGTGGCGGATCGTGCGGACCACGTGGACGCAGCCCGGGCCTTCCTCCTCGAACAGCACCCATTCGTCGCCATCCTTGTAGAGATAGGAATAGGCCGCGTTGAAGCCATCGTCGTTGTCGCCGGTCACGTCGTGGCTATCCGTCCCCGCGAGCCAGACGCCCTCCCGCGCGAGCGGGAGCGTCTCGGGAGACTCCAGCGGCGCGTAACTGTCCAAGCCTTCCGCGACGCCGGTAAGGAATGTCACCGATACCAATACGCTGCACAGAACGTATCGCCAAAGGTTCAGACTGAGGTTGGGTGTAGAATTACTCATGGGTGTCCTCCGGCGTCTTGAGCGATCGTACGCTGTCGTGCTGGCATCGTACGCGTTCATACCAAGAATTTAAAAATAGTCAGATCGCCGGTCGTTCTGCGTCGGCCTGGATTTCGGGAGAAAGGTTTCACGGGGATCTTCGACACTGCCAACGCGCTGGCCGCCGGGGGATCTGCTACAATGCCCCAGTATGAAACGTCTTGAGCTGGATGCATACCGGTCGGACGCCTTGAAGCGAATCGAGATGTGGCTCCGAAGGCACGATGTGCCCCGGCTTCACATGTTTCTTATCGTGCTTCTTACAGGCGTTGCCGGGTTTTCTTTCTCCTTCCTCATGCTTAAGGCCGGACTCCACTCCATGGGGATCCGGTATCCCCTTGCGGTGCTCTTGGCGTACCTCGTATTTCTGTTGCTGCTCCGGCTGTGGATGTCGCTCGCTTCCGTCGGCAGGGCGGCGGACGTGTCAGAGGCTGTTTCGGACGTCGGCATGCACGGGGGAAACATTGCTGCGGAGTTTGCCCTTGACGCGGAAACCGGGGGGGAATTGGCGGGAGACGCTATTGGCGCGTTGGATTTCGACGTGCTGACCCTCATACTTATACTTGTGACGATTCTCTGTGCCGGGATCATGATTTGCGTTTATGTGATTTGGACGGCCCCACTGCTTCTCGCGGAAGTGTTTGTCGACGGCATCGTCATGACGGCGGTGTACAAGCGGATCCATGCAGTGGGTCAGCCTTATTGGGCGTTCAGCGCCATTCGCCGCACATGGCTGCCTGCCGTGCTGTTGGCGGCATTTTTCTCTCTGGCCGGATTCGCAATGCACCGTGTGGCACCGGACGCGCCATCCATAGGCCGGGTCTTCGAGGAGATTGCCCGCCGATCGTGATGTGGGACGGCGGACTATTCCCTGTTGTTTGACGAGCCGAATTTGTAGGTGTACTGGACGGTGTAGGCGTCTTCCTTGTATTCGACCTTAGTGCCGCGCCCGAGGATGGAGAACAGGTCTCCCCTTCCGTTGTCCGCCAGTTTCCTGGAGAAGGTATGGGTCCATGCGAAATGCACCTCGTGCCGATCGTTAATGCGGTGCGAGAACCCGAGCGCGAAATGATCTTCCGCGATGGCGGGCGATAGGGCGTTGGCGAATACGAATTCTTCCGTAACGGGCGCGTTGCCGGTGGAGATGCCCGCGCGGAAGGTCCAGCGGTCGTTGTACTGGTAGATGGCGCCAAACTTATAGATCTCCTGATCGATCCAGCCCAAGCCGCCTTCAATGGTCTTTTTGGAAAACTGGTTGAGATCGGACCAGCCCTGCCACTTGTAGTCCGCGATCAATTCCAGCTTCGGTGTCACCTTCCAGCCGATCCCCACCTGCCACTTCTCGGGCAAGTCCAGATTCCATTTAATGGCGTCTTCATACTTCTCGTATTGCTGCACGGCCTGCCGCGAGGTCCACGATGCGCCGAACCGAAAGCGCTCCCACTCCTTGTACAGGCCGAGTTGTAAACCCACTCCGAGGGAGTAATCCTTCTCATAGTTGCCTTCCGTGGGCCGCAATTGGAGCGTGAGCGTATCCGTACGGAACTCCGTAAAGACACCGACTATCGATCCGCCAACGGTCCAGCCATTATCGAACTGGTACGCGTATGCGATGGGGAACTTGGCAACCTGAAGCGAGGAACGCCGGTCGTTATTGCGCGACAGCCCAAGCGTCGTGCGCGGCCGATCGTAGTCCGCGTTGTTTCCCTGCACGCCAAAGAGGCCGAAGCCCAGCGTACCGCGCTCAAGCGGCCAGATCATGCCGAAGGAAGGCACGAGGATTCCGCCATGATCGGTCAGGTGGAAGGCCCGTGGGTTCACGACCAGCCGGGAGCCGTGCGGTTCCGAGCCTCGGAAGAGGTCTAGATATTCAAGCGAGATATCCAGCCGTTTGTCGAGGGCGATGATGGATGCGGGGTTCATCAGTGCCCAAGTGGCGTCTTGAGGCGCCGCCACGCCAGCCCCCGCGGTTCCTTTTTGAACGGCTCCGATGCCGATGAGTTCGTTACCGTCAGTAGCCTCGGCCATCGCCGTGGCAAGAATGGCCAAGATGCCCCACGACAGGGAGCGGAATCGCGTTCTACTGCATATCAACCGATTGCACCTCCACCGCCACATCATGACAATCGGGAATGGTTGGCTGAGGGGCACGGAATGCCGGAGGCTACGCGAATGCTGTGCGTGCGCCATCCCCTATGAAATGTGCGAATGAACGGCCGTGCCCCTCGAAATCTGTGACTACCGTCACATCCATTCGGAGGAAAGGGCAATCCATGTCACCGAAAAGGCGCGCGTCTCGAAGTACGGGCTACTCGACGATCGTGAAGGGCGCTTCCGCTGCAATGGGTTTCGGTTCCTCGCCCTCGCCCGCGAGAATAACCGGTTCTCCGTTAACGTCGTAGGCGCTAATCATCGCCACGTAGTCACCGGGCGGAAGCGACGCAGGCAATTCGTAGCTCCGCGACCAGATCCCATCCATGGCCGTCAAGTCACCGTTCGCGCCGTTGTCGAAAAGGTCGAAGGTAACGTCTCCGAGGGTTAGACCCACCGTATCCACAACGTGATTCGGGTCGCCCACCGTCGCGGTGAACAGCACGCTCTCCCCGGTTTTCGCGGGGTTCGGCGCGACGCTAGTTTCATGGATGCCCAAGCCCATAGGCTTAGGCTCCGGCTGTGGCTCCACGGGCGCTTGCGCGGGTTCCGCACCGGGCAGCGGCATATCGTCCCCGGTCATCACGCTGTGAACATTCAATTTCAGGGGATCTTCCGTTCCATCCGATACGCCAACCCCCATGTTCTGAAGCTGGCGAAGAATCGGAAGGAGTTCCTCGATGCTTCCCGAGATGGTGATGGAGATGCTGACCTCGGCCAACGCCAACGGCGCCATGAAAGCTGCCAAAGCCATGATAAGGATCGTTCTGCGGGTCAAACCGTTCATGTTCGTTGTCTCCCCGATGTATCGATGAACCCACTTTCCCGGTGCTGCGTCTCCAGCTTAGCGCGTTACTTCTTCCTGCACAACTTTGTTACCACCCTCGCCACCTCTCGCCTAATTCGCAGTGGTCGCCTTGTTGTCTATCGAGGGGTTGCGGAATTGCCGGTTCCGGAGCATAATGTCATAGAGACGTGGGGAGAGCGTCGAATCGTCGCGGCGCGCGTCTCACCGGCACACAGGGGGAACCGGATGAAAGCCTTCGGCTATCTGTTTTCCGGCATGTTGATGCTGCTCGGCATCGTGTTTTGCGTCGCAGCGGGCGCCACGGGAATCTGGCAACGGTGGATCCTAGGCGGCATTCTGCTCGGCTCCGGTATTGCACTCGTTTATTTCCTCCGCATGAAGACACCGGAAACACGCGTGTCCGTCACTCACCAAGTCGACCTCACGGGAGACATCAGCCTCGAGCGACTTTCCTGTGCCAACTGCGGCGCCACGTTGGAAAAGGACAGTGTCTCCGTAAAAGCAGGCGCGATCTTCGTAAGTTGTCCGTACTGCGAGACCGAGTACCAGATGGAGGAAGCGCCGAAATGGTAAGCACGCTCAAAGAGAAGATGCGGGCGCTTTTCGCGGAGCCGGAACCGGTACAGTCCGGCTTGTATCACTATCAACGCGAACTCGCGGACCGGTATATGCGCCTCCATCTCCGGATCGATCCCGACCGTACAGGCATGCTTTCAGTAAACGCGTCAGGCGTGCTTCATCTGAACGAAATAGCCGCCGCCATGATGAAACAAGTCCTTGACGGTCGGACCCGTAGCGATGCGGTCGCGTGGGCAAAGCAGGTGTACCGCGCGAAGAAGGCGGATCTGGAGCGCGACTACGACCGCATCCTGGAGATCGTCCGCCAACTGGAAACGACCGAAGATGCGTGCCCGATCTATTCGGTGAACGTTCCGTCTATTCCACCTTTCGGTCGCAAGCCTTCCGCGCCGTATCGCGCGGACCTCGCATTGACGTATGCCTGCAACGACAACTGCAAACACTGCTATGTGGCGCGCAAGCCGGAGGACGTCGAGCCCTTGTCGCTGGAGCAGTGGATGCGTGTGCTCGATACACTTCGGGACGTCGGCGTTCCCCACGTCTGTTTCACCGGAGGAGAGGCGACGGTCAGCCCTCATCTGACGGCGCTTGTTGAAAAGGCCGAAGACCTCGGCATCATCACGGGGTTGCTGACCAACGGACGCAAGCTCTCAGACCGCCCGTTGATCAAAGGCCTTTGCGACGCGGGCCTCGATCACGTGCAGATCACCATCGAGAGCCACGAAGAGAGCGTCCACGACAAGATGGTGGGGTTCGATGGCGCCTTCAAGGAAACCGTCGAAGGGATACGAAACGCCGTGGCGGAGGATCTCTATCTCGTCACCAACACGACACTCTGCGGGCTCAATGCGGAGCATATCGAAGAGACCGTGGAGTTCCTGCACGAATTGGGCGTCCGCCAGTTCGCCATGAACTCCTTCATCAACACGGGGCGCGCTCCCGATTCAAAGCTGGGGATCGACGAAGAGGACCTCGAACCCATCCTTGGTCTTGTCACGGAGAAGGCCGAAGAGTTGGGCATGCGCTTCATCTGGTACAGCCCTACCCAGTATTGCGTCCTCAATCCGGCGGAACTCGGCCTCGGCCTCAAGCGTTGTACGGCCGCCGAATACAACATCTGCATCGAACCCGACGGCGCCGTGCTTCCCTGCCAAAGCTACTACAAACCGGTGGGAAACATTCTGAATGACGAGTGGAAGACCATCTGGGAAAGCCCGCTGTTCCTGGCGATTCGCAACCGGACCGACCTTCCGGAAGACTGCCACGACTGCCCGGACCTGGACGTCTGCGGCGGGGGATGTCCATTAAGCGACGGCAATCAGTTCCTCTGTTCAGACAGCCCGTCGGAGGGGTAGCGCCATGAAACGTCTTGCCCTCGCGCTCGTTGTGCTGGCGATTTTCGCCGGCATCGCGGACGCACAGAACTACCGTTTCACTGTACCGGAAGCGATTGTCACCGTGACGATCGAAGCGGATGGATCTGCGACCATCCATTACCGGCTGACCTTCACGTGCATGGCGGGCGCGCACCCCATCGACATTGTCGATATTGGCCTTCCCAATCTATCCAGCCACACGCCGGGAACCGCGACGATAAACGGCAAGCCGATACCGCAAAACAACGTGCGCGTCTCCACCTTTCTCAAACCGCGCGGATCCGGGTACGAGGTCCATCTCGGCCAGGGAACCATCCAGCCGGGTCAGACGGGCGTATTCGAATTCACCGCGCGGGAACGGGATATGGTCTGGCAGGACACAACCGATCCCGAGCAAGCATCCTTCCGGTTCACACCCACCTGGTTTGGCGCGGAGTTCCTGCAAGGCAGCACGAGCTTGACCCTCCGTTACATTCTGCCCATTCCGGAGCAAGAATACCCCGCGGTGAAAGATCGCATCCTCTGGCAGAAAAAGGGCCAGGATTTCGACGTGAAGGGCGTCATGGAAGGCGAGGAGTTCGTCTCCGTGGCCTGGGTCGAGACGGTGCGGCTCACCATGCCCCACGAGTACGGCGTGTCCTTCCCAAAACGGTTCGTCGGTAAGGTGCGGAAGGACTCCATCTTTGCCCTGTTTCTGCGGTGGTTTGAAGGCAGCGGCGACGCTCAGTTTGTCAGCGGCATCATCGTGCTCTTCACCTTCACGATGTGCTTCATGATTCTCACGCGGGGGACGGGTTTGACGCTTTATGTCATCGCATTCGCGGGTTTCATCTTCGGCATGGTCCAGAGCGCGGTGTTTCACTTGTGGTTGTACCCGGGCATGCTTGTATTTGCCCTCCTCGTATACTGGTCACGGCAACGGCGAAAGCGGAGCTATTTCCCCGCCGAGCTGTGCCGCGAGGGAGGCGGCCTCAAGCGCGGACTGACAGCGGTCGAGGCGGCCGTGCTGCTCGAAGTACCGCTGAACAAGATTCTCACCATGGTCATCTTCGGGCTCGCCAAGAAGCAGCTCATCGAAGTCCGCGAAGAGGACCCCTTGCGTATCGCCGTCGTGGGATCGCGCCAGACGGACCGCAAGTGGAGACGTCCCGATGGTCTTGACGTGAAGATCTGGCCCTATGAGTTTCCGTTCCTGAAAGCGTTTCAAGCGCAATCGGACAAGGCTGTGGAGGATATGAAACTCGACGATGCGTTCGACGCCCTGATCAAGCGCGTCGTGAAATCCATGAAAGACTTCGACGTCAAAGGCACCCGCGAGTACTACCGCAGCATCGTCACGCGCGCATGGACGATGGTCGAAAAAGAGGCGGGGTATGAAGCTCGCTACGATCGCCTTGACAATCATCTCGATTGGCTCATGATGGACGATTCCTGGGACCGAAAACTCCGGGATACGACCGTCGACGTGCCCTACTACCCGCGCTGGTGGATCGGTCACGGGCACAGCCATGGGCCCCGGCCTTCCTTTGGTGGAGGTGGAAGCCCTCTACCGTCGCCAAGCCGGACCTCGCCCTCGACCTCTTTCGGCGACGTGGCCAGTTCCCTCGTCGGCCGGTTCGAAGGCATGTCCAGCAACCTCGCGAACAGCTTGGACGTGTTATCCTCCTCGACCAAAACGGGCTTGGACCTGTCCGGCATCGACCGCTTCACCGGCGAAGTGCTCAGCGCCCTCGCCGAAAGCGGCAGTGGCGGCGGTCGAGGCGGAGGCGGCGGCGGATTCAGTTGTGCCTGCGCCTGCGCCGGATGCGCCTGTGCCTGCGCCTGCGCCGGCGGCGGCCGCTGAAGTTCAAAGAACACAGGCATCTTGCCTGTGTCTCCCGTGGCTTGGGCGTCCTCGCCCGAGTTCTTCGGGGTCCGAACGCAGGCTAATCCGCCAGCTATCTTGGGCGAGGACCCCCAAGCCACCGGTAATACTTTAGAATTTCGGTCAGTAGAATTTGTTTCGGATTTCGTGCTTCGGATTTTGAATTTAATCGCGGCCATGCAGCGCTGGGCTTCCAACCCAGCACCTCAAAGTAACCAGGACCAATCATGCCCACACCCAACGAACTGCGCGCCCTCTACCAAGCCCAATCCGCGTGGTTCGCCGCCGAACGCAACCGCCTCCTACGCAAAGCCGATATCGCCCGCTGCCGTCGCGTCCTCGATCTTGGTACCGGTACGGGCGAATTGCTGGAGAACCTCGATCTGCGCGCCGCGGGAACCGCCATAGGCGCCGACGCCGATCTACGTGTCCTTCGTTTCGCGCGCGGCAAGCGCACTGCATGCCATGCCCGCCACTTGCCCTTCGCGGACGGCGCCTTCGACCTCGTGTTCACGCAGATGTTCTTCCTGTGGGCGCAACCCTTGGACACGATCTTGACCGAAATCCGCCGAGTACTCGTGGACAACGGCTATCTCATCGCGTCGGCGGAACCCGACTACGGCGGCGCCATCGAACACCCTGCTTCCTCAAAGACGATTCACGAGATTGCAGACACATTGCAGGCGGAGGGAGCCGACGTGCATATCGGCCGGAGACTGGCGCACGCAATGGACCGCGCCGGGTTTCAAGTCGAATGCGGAATCCACTCCGCCGATCCACTGGCGAACGAGCCCGGGCAGCCTTTTCAATTCATCCCGTACTTCCATTTCTTCGCAAAGAAGTCTCAAGGTGGTAGTCGTTAGTTGTGGTGCAGGCTTCCAGCCTGCGCAGCCTGAAAGCCTGCACCACAAGGGTTATGCATTCGCGTTGTTTTGGGATTCTTATCCAGCCACGATATAATGTGCGGTTAACGGGTGCATGCGCATAAGGACGCAAGAGGGAACACGGGGGCGGAATGCATCCGCGACAATTGGGCCAGCGTCAACCGCCCCAAGACAGTCCATTGCAGGAAAGGACAGGCATGTTTAACGCACTCGACATGGCGCCGCCGGATCCCATTCTCGGCCTTATCGAAACCTTCAAGAAGGACCCGAACCCCGCAAAGATCAATCTCAGTATCGGGGTCTATCGCGATGCGAAGAACCAGACGCCCGTGCTGCAGTGCGTCAAGCGCGCGGAAGAGCGGATTGTGGCCACCGAATCCACCAAGAACTACGTCAGCCCGAACAGCGGCGCCATGGACTACGCCGCCGCCGTCCAGAAATTGCTCTTCGGCGCGGACCACGAGATCGTGAAGTCCAATCGCGCCGTCACGGCCCATACCCCCGGCGGCACCGGTGCCCTCCGCACGGCAGGCGATTTCATGAAAGGCCTCCTCGGCGCGAAGCGGATTTGGCTGAGCGAACCGACCTGGCCGAACCATCCCAGCGTGTTCGAGGCCGCGGGTCTTGAGATCGCCACGTATCCCTACTACGACGCCGCGAACAAGACCCTCAACTTCGAGCCCATGCTGGACGCCTTGAAGAAGATCCCGTCCGGCGAGTTCGTGCTGCTCCACGGCTGTTGCCACAACCCCACCGGCATGGACCCCACGCCGGAGCAGTGGAAAGCCATCTCCGACGTGGCTGCGAAACAGGGCTGGATGCCGGTGTTCGATTTCGCCTACCAGGGTCTCGCCGACGGTATCCGCGAAGACGCGGTCGGTCTGTCGCAGTTCCTCGGCGCGGGTCAGGAACTGATGATCTGCTCGTCCTTCTCCAAAAACTTCGGCCTCTATAACGAACGCGTCGGCGCCTTGACGGTGGTAGGCGAATCCGAAACCGCCGCGGAAAAAGCCTTGAGCCACCTAAAGCGCGTCATCCGCACGAACTACTCCAACCCGCCGGCCCATGGATCGCAGATCGTGGTAACCGTGTTGAACGACCACGACTTGCGCAAGCTGTGGGAAGGCGAAGTGAAGGAAATGCGCGACCGCATCGCGGGCATGCGCCAGCTCTTCGTGGACACGCTCAAAGCCAAAGGCGTCAAGCAGGATTTCTCCTTCCTGACGACGCAGAAGGGCATGTTCTCCTTCTCCGGTCTGACCAAAGACCACGTGGCCGAATTGCGCGACAAGCATGCGGTCTACATCGTCGGTTCGGGCCGCATTAATGTGGCCGGCATGACGGCAGACAACATGGACGCCCTGTGCAACGCCATCGCGGCCGTGTTGAAGGGGTAACCGCCGCATAACGATTGACACGGTGCGCCGGTCTGTTACCACGATTGTCTTTATGTCGCGTGGAACCGTTCAAGGCGACAGGAGCAGAACGGGACGCGACTTGATGTCGGGATTTCGCGCGTCTACGATCATCCCCATGAACGGTTTCGGCAAACAGGCGGGGCTGTATTCATGACTGCGGGCCCCGGCAAGGCGGCAATCGTTACGGGGATAGTTGCGCTCTCGATCCTTGGAGTTCTTGCAATTGCTGCGGGTATCGCGTCCCAGTTGGAACTGGGAAGCTGGGTTTACACGCTCGCCGGTCTCTTGGCCATGCTCTGCTGGGGCGCCCATGTCGTGGGGATTGGGTTCGCCGTGGAAGCCTTGCGTTCCGGGCCCGCGAGTCGGAAAACCGGTCTGTGGGGACTGATACTCAATGGGGGTTCCCTTGCGTTCTGGCTGCTGCTAATCCCCCTTGCGGTGAGTTGATTGGAAGACGGAACTCCCGGAAAACAAATCGAGCGCCTCGCGATCGCGGGGCGCCCTCGTCGTTCACACAGCAGTGCGGCCTCCCCGTGTGGGGAGGCCGAAGCGCGTCGGGACAGGCGTTGCTCAATGGCTCTAATCCGTCTCCGAAAGGAGGAAACGCGTAGGAGGCGCTTAAAGACGGCAGGCTCGAATCACCGCAATGCCCGTTGAATGACTCCTGGTGCACGAACCACGCCGTTGGCGTGGCAAGAACATTGCACCAGATTCGTTGGCGCGAATGGCTACGCCGCGAATCAATGTTCTTTAAACTTGCACTGGAGTGGGCATCTCGCGATAGGCCGCCTGCCCCGACGGCTTCTACCCGAACGCAGCCTCACTACATTCAGCGGTAGGATAGCATATCGAGGGGCGCTTGTCTCGCCCTTTTTTGGCGTTTTCCTAACCTGTTGCTGGACGGCAATTTCCATGATTCGGGACACTTCTTATCGGATATTTGACGTTCTTCAAGCGCTGTAACATACTGTTTTAACTGAAGTTACACTCAGATCGAGTCAACGCCCGCACGGGCGGCGCGATCCCGGCGCTTCCGAAACCGGCGAGTCTCCCAAGGAACGTGTAAACAGTTAATCCACAGGCGGATAAACTGGCCTTTCCCGGGCCGGATCAGGACCAGATCGGGAGGATTTCGAGGACCGGAAAGACACCCTCTAGCACGCGGATCCCTGCGCACGAGGCGGGAATGAGGCTCGCGAGAACCACCCCGGCTCGCAGACCCCGAACCCGAACCAAGGTTGCTCTCGTGGTGTCCAAGGCAACGGGTGTAAGCTGGTAGGACTTGTCTCCAACCGGTGGATATCGTTTCCGGTAGCGGATGTGACCCAAACAGGCACCCGCTCCGGTGGAAAGGAATCGATTCCATGTCTACTCGTTCTCTATTGATTGCTGCGGTCGTCTTATCACTCTTTTCGTGCGGAGGCACCGCGACCTCGAAGCAGCAACCCGCACCCCGTGAAACCGAACCGGCCGAGGACGTAACCGCTCAGAAAGAGAATGCATCGAATTTGAATGCGTTTACCCTCGCGTTGTTCCGGGCGCTTCGGCAAGGCAATGACCCGGGCGCGAATACGCTGGCTTCGCCGTATAGCGTAGATACCGCCCTTGCCATGGTCTACGCGGGCGCGAAGGGCCAAACGGCGGACGAGATGCGCGAAGTCCTGCATTACGAAGCCAACACGCCCGAGTTTCACCGCGCCATGGGCGATCTCGGCCGGTCGCTAGAATCCTCGGAGGAGTATCAATTGCACGTTGCGAACGCCCTCTGGCCCCACGTCCGCTACACGTTGCTCGATTCGTACTTGGACCTCATGCGCGAAGCCTACGAGACGGATGTGACACGCCTCGATTACGAAAACAACGTGGAACTGGCGCGCCAAACCATCAACGACTGGGTGGAAGAGAAGACGGAGGACCGAATCGAAGATCTCATCCCGGAAGGCGTTTTGGACTCGATGACGCGGCTGGTCTTGACCAATGCGATCTACTTCAAGGGTCTCTGGCTATCCCAGTTCAAAAAGGACAACACGTCGGAAGCGCCGTTCACGTTGCTGGACGGCTCCACGAGGAATGTTCCGATGATGAAGCAGCGCAACGACTTCCGCTATTTTGCGAATGATTGGCTGCAAGCCGTTGACTTGCCGTACACCGGCGAGCGCGTGGCCATGACAATTCTCTTACCCAGGGACGCTACTAACTTGACGCAGCTCGAATCCGAGTTGTCGCCACAATGGCTCGAGTCGACCCTGGCCGAGATGGCGGAACAGGAAATCGATCTATCGCTGCCCCGGTTCACGATGAACGCGAAATCGTCGTTGTCGGATGTACTTCGCGGAATGGGGATGACCACCGCGTTCTCGGAGAACGCGGACTTCTCCGGCATGTCCGGCGTTCCCGACCTCTTCATCTCCGATGTGATTCATCAGGCCTTTATCGAGGTGAACGAGGAAGGAACCGAAGCGGCAGCCGCAACGGGTGTTGTGATGAAATTGACCGCCGCACCTATGGAGATCCCGGCGTTCGTCGCCGATCACCCGTTTGTCTTCCTGCTCCGCGATACCAAGACCGGCTGCATTCTGTTCACGGGAGTGCTGGCGAAACCGGAGGAGTGATCCTGCCGCAGGGACCATGTGGGGTGCGAGGGCTCGCGCTCACTGCAGCTTCACTTCGGCAGCCAATGTTCGCAGTTCGTTCATCCAATCCTCGTGGGATGGGGCTACTGGGAAGCGCCGGCCCCGGACCCAATCGCCTTGCACGTGGTATGTTACGGGCACGTCGCGCTCGACGGAGATCACGACTTGGTTGGCGCTGGGGGATTCTCCGACGCGAATGAACCGCGCGGGCGGAAACACGATGCCCATCCCGACCGTCCCCACATTGGAGGTCTGATACCCGCGCACGGCCATCACGCCGGCTTCCTGATCCAGCAGATAGAAGGGCTGTTCGGAAAGCCGCGTCAAGTTCAGGCCCAATTCGATGACGTCTTCGGGCTTACCGCCTTCGACGATGACCTCCACGGCCACGTCGTTCCGGTCCGCGGTCAGTGTGAACCGTATTCGCACGGTATAGCCGCTGCCTTCAGGTCCGGCATTGGTCCCGAGGGTCTCGACGACGACCCGGTCCTCGGTCTGTTCGATTACACTGTTCTGGAATGAGACAAAGCCCCGGCCTTGGGGACTCCACACGGGGTAGCGTTCGCCGTTCACGTAGAGCGTCACGCCGCCGCATCCCGCCGTGTCCTTCACAAAGAGGGCGTCGACACCCCAATCCCCTGCCTGCTGGTCGCCTTCCAACTGGTCGAGGATGAAACCATCTTCGTCTTTACCGTAAAAGTCGACCTGGCCCCAGTAGCACCGGTACGCAATGGTCTTGTTCTCGAACCCGATGTGATCGGAAATCCAGTCCTGGAGCACCGCTACACGCGGGCTTTCGTTGACCGCCGCGCGTTTCTCACCCACCCAGGTCGCGTAGATCGGCGGCGCGTCCATGAGACCATACGCCTGTTCAAGCAGCATCTGCATGGCCCCGAGATCGCCACGACCGCGCGCCCCGTTGAATTCCGGCCAGTAGGCCCCGTCCGGCGCGGCGCCTTTCAACTGCAGAATCAAGCGATCTTTCAGCACATCAAGATAAAAGCGCATGGACTCGTCGCTGTTGATCAGTTTCTGCCGCAACGCGCCGCCGATCGCGGGTGCGTTCAAGTTATTGCGCAGCAATTGCGCCACCGGTTCGCTGTTCGGGTCTGACCCTACCTTGGTGAGGGCCTGCTCCAGCCGGTACGTCACGCTGAGCAAGGCCTGCGGCACAGACGCCATGATGCTCTTCTGGGCCGCGCTCACATCCGCCCAGGTCCACGGGATGTCCTGTGCCGATGATCCGCTCGCGGTCCAGGAGTCGTCAACCGAACCGTCCGCGTTTGCGTCCAGGTTCCAGGTATCGATGACGCCGTCGCCATCGCTGTCAACAAAGCTGTACTTCATGTCGGCGCTGCGATCCTGGTCGGCGTCCACATCCAGCCAGGCCCGTTGCGCGCCGCGCAAATGAATGCGCTGGTCGACGGGGTGCAGATAGGTCTGCATGGGCTGCCCGGTTTGAATGGCCAATTCGTAGCGCTTGTTTACGGCGCCGCAACTCGGACCGCCCACCTGCTCGAACTCTTCCGTCCCCTTCGCGATAACGCCTTCCCAGCGTTCGTGGGCGTCCTCGTAACGGTCCGCGTCCACGTTGTTGTCGTCCTCGTCCCAGGTGAACAACAAGCGATCCCAGACTGCCGCGAGCCCAGCGGTTTGCCCCGGACCATGCGCGAGAAACGGCTCCGTCGGGATCTCACGCAGTTGGATGGTTTGCATGGCCTCGGCCGCGGCGACGATGCCGCCCTCAGGCGCATACGCGGTGATGGATACGTCGTAATCCCGGGGATGCTTTGCGGTGGCATCATCGTCCGCATCGAAGCTGTGCCGGACGTTTCCGATCTCCGCGCCATTCGCGCAGTACCGGATCGCCTCCTCGGCCAAGCCGTCGTCGTCGTTGTCGTAGAAAAGGAAAGGGTACTCGTAGGTCGCCCGCCAAGCCGTTGCGCCGGGATCGAGCACGAAATTGCAGAACATTTCGTCGCCGCTGAAGTGGGAGTGGTACTGACAGAGATCGTGCCGGTAGGCGTACCCCACTTCATACCACAGCAGGTTGTCGTCGCTGACGTCGTTTGTCCACCGCACATGGACCGCGCCTTCGCCGCCATCGGAAGCCGCGCCGAGGGAGTAGAAGGCCATCTCATCCACGTCGTTGTCGTCGTCGACGTCGGTGTAGTCGAGAATGGCATCCACCGTGCCGTCGCCGTGCCAGTCGGCCACATAGAGGTCGCTGTCCTGGTCGGGCTGGCTATCGTCTTGCAGGTCGCCGTCTTCATCTATCGCGCGGACCAGTATGGGTTGCCAATCGGCTGGGTGGCGCGGCGCCGTGTCCACAAACCACACTTCGTCGGCGTTGCCGTCCTGATTGTGGTCGACGTAGTGCCGTTTGCCGTGTTCCGCCGCGAGCACTTGTTCGCGCATGGCCGCGTCCAGCACAGCGGCGCTACCGAAGATGCGTTCAAAAGGAGATGCTGCAGGCGTGACGGGTGCTTGTTCCAGCGACGGTTGCACCTCCGGCATGGGCGCCGGCGTTTCGAGCACCTCCGCGGGCACATCCGGCATCGCGGGATTCTCCGCGGGCGGCACGGTTGGCGCGGCTTCTTCGGCTACGGCTTGGTCGGCCGGGTCCGTTACCGCCGGCGCTTCCTGCGCCATGGCCCAAGCCCCGGTCCAAATCGCCGCAACCACCAGACTCCATCGAACGCATGTCATCAAACGATACTCCCCAACTCATCAAGTGGCGACCGCTGCCGCGGCCGATATGGAATTCACCTCGCATGAGAACCGGTATAGTACACCTTCTGGAGGCGTTGGTGCATATCGCCGACTCTGAGCCGATTACAAAGCGTTGGAAACGCATTGAATAGGAGAGCGGGTTTTCCAACCCGCTTCTTCGCCCGAGTTCGTAGTTCAACGCTTCAATTGCGTTCTCGCGAAATGCCCCTGCGGATCGGCGCTGGGACTCCACCAAGCAAGGTGCTTGGCGTTCGCGGGTTGGAAAACCCGCGCTCCTACATGGCCGATTGACATCCGGCCGAAACCCGCGCATACTCGAAAACACATCACCGTGGGAGTGAGCCATGGAACACGAAGAGCGGTTGATCGTCGTATTCACGGGTCCCATCGCACAGGCCGATTTGGCCCGTTCCGTCTTGGCCGGCAACGGTTTCGACACGTACCTTGCCGATGAGGTCGTCGGCACGTGGTTGCCGGGGTACGCGGCATCGGCGGCCGTGGTGCGGGTGGCCGTGCCGGAGTCCCAGGCCGAAGAGGCCCGGAGTGTGTTGGCAAACCCGGAAAACCAGGGGGAATCCGTAACCGATGAATGCAAGTAAAGCGATCGCGATAGGGTGTTTGGCGGTGGCGCTGGTGGCGCTGATGGGCATGCTCGGACTGGGCGCCTTTCTATATCACATCGCGCAAGACCCGGAAGGCATCGCAATTGCGGTCGACGCGCCTCTTGACGTGGCTCTCGACGAAACGTTCCCTTTGGTCGTCACGGTCACGAATACGCGTGAAGGACAGACGGTCACCATAAACGATGTCGATATCGCTGACGAGTATCTCGCCGGGTTCGTGGTCGTGTCCGTCGATCCGGCGGAACAGTCGAGTATGCACATTCCCCTCGACAACAGCATGAGCTACACCTTCAACACGGAACTCGCGCCGGGAACCTCCAAAACGTTCACCTTCAACTTGCGCGCCCAGGAGACGGGTATCTTCCGCGGAGAGGTGGACGTCACTCAGGGGATGCAGTTCACATCGGCAGTCGCACAAACGGTGGTCGCAGAGGCTGGCGCCCAATCGACAGACGAGTCTGTGACTGAGTAACGGAAACCGAACGCACCAGGAGGCCCCATGCGAGTCACTGCTTGGATTATGGTCCTTTGCGGCGTGGCCCTGGCCGCAACCCAACTCTGGGAAGCCCTGTACGAAGACGGGGGCAAGCCCTTGTTCTGGATGCTCAGCGGGATGTTTCTCGTAAGCGGAATCGCACAACTGATCCGATTGCGCCGCGCCGATTCATAGCGGTCGAAGGGCGTCTTGATGAGTGAAGACAACGTCTTCGACTTCACGTCCTACCGGGACGGAACCGGCAACCGTGTTCCGTGTAAACGATGTTCGCGCCCCATCCCCGCCGGACTCCACGCGCTGCCCCCACTGCGGCCTTTGGTACCAGGGCCACGCTTCCGAATTTGCTCCCGACACCACCGGCGAAGTGCGCATGCGTTTCGGATGGATAAAGGCCGTTGCGGCGCTCGTACTCGCGCTCCTGGCAGGGCTGTTCCTGTTGGCGCTCGCCGCAGCCGTCCTCGGGTAAGGCGCCGGGCAGCGTCGCAGGCTCACGCGGGTAGATTGGGTGCGATCGATGATGACCTACACCGAACATAAGAACGTCAAAGCGTTTTCAGACGCCGTTGAACCGTACCTGCTGCGGGACGAATGCGTCAACGGGCTCATGCTCGGCATTTGCCAGCGGTTGGTGGCAGAGCCCGGATTCGATGGCGAGCAGCCGCTGCTTGCGACTGTTACGTCTGGTGATGCCCTCCACGCTGCCGCCCTGCGCACGCCGCCCAGGAAGAACATGCACGTGTTCGCCGCTGACGCAGACAGCCCATGCGGCCTTGACGTTCTCGCATGTTGTCTGCACGATTCGGGCGCCGAAGTCCCGGCCGCATTCGCGCCCACGCCGATCGCGAAAGCCTTTGCCGCGGAGTGGACCCGCGTGTCCGGTACAACCCCGCGAGACGGAACGCATCAGCGCGTCCATCGCCTGGAATCCGTCAACCACCCGAACTACCCTCCGGGAGCCATGCGCCCCGCGACGAGCGATGACATGGATCTTGTCCGTGAGTGGACCGCCGGATTCATGCAGGACTGCTTTCACAAACCACCCGACGAACAGACCTATACCGAAGCGAAAAAGCGTGTCGCCACGGGCACTTTGTTCTTCTGGGATGACGGCGAGCCCCGCGCCATGGCCGCGCGCAATCGCCCCACGGCGACCGGCGAATGCGTCAGTTTCGTCTACACGCCCCCCGAAAACCGCAACCACGGCTACGCCAGCGCCGTCGTCGCCCGGCTGTCGCAGCAGATCCTGGATGAGGGGAAAGCGTTCTGTACCCTGTTCACCGATCTCGGCAATCCCACGTCCAACAGCATCTACCGCAAGATTGGCTATGTGGGGGTCGCGGATTTCCTCGACATCAACTTCGACAGTCCCGCGTAGTAGCGAGGGGTTTGGGGTTTGGGATGTGGGGTATGGGGTGTGGAGGCCGGAGACTGTTCGGCAATCCGCAGTCCGCAGTCCGCAGTCCCCAATCCCCAATCCGCAATCCCCAATCCGCAATCCCCAAACCCCATACCCCATCCCATTGCGGCCCGACCTATCCTGTTGGTATAATCAAACCCGTGTATTCTGGAGTCGAATACCGTCTGGTGATCGTCTAATCTGGTGAAGTTGGAGACTTACGTCGATGTCGGGTCATAGCAAGTGGAGCACCATCAAGCGCAAGAAGGGCGCCGCGGACGCCAAGCGCGGCAAGATCTTTTCCCGGTTGGCCAAGGAAATCACGGTCGCCGCGAAGATTGGAGGCGGAGACCCCAGCGCCAACCCCCGGCTCCGGACGGTGCTGCTTGCGGCCAAGTCCCAGAACATGCCCAAGGATAACGTCGAGCGTGCCATCAAGAAGGGTACGGGCGAAATCCCTGGGATCACGTACGAAGAAGTGCGTTACGAATGCTATGGACCCGCGGGCGTGGCGCTCATCGTGGACGTGCTCACCGATAACAAGAATCGCACCGTCGCCGAGATTCGCCACGCCGTCACCAAGAACGGCGGCAGCATGGCGGAAAACGGCGCCGTGAGCTGGAACTTCGAGCGCAAAGGCGTCATCACCGTCCCCAAGGAAGGCCTCACG
>CAZWDH010000056.1:0-27447 GCA_964632865.1 uncultured Nitrospiraceae bacterium | reverse complement strand
GTTGCTGATCAACGCGACCGTGGAGGACGCGAAGCAGAAAGGTTTTCACCGGCTCGAGTACTGGACGCAGGATCGCAGGGCGCAGCGCTACTATCAGCGGCTCGGCATGAAGGAAATCGGACGGCACTACCGGTTCCGCATGCGAGCCACGGACGAGGTCAAGGACGTGGTCGGCCGGAACTACATCGGCATCGAATACCTTTACTGCGCGTGTCTGCCGGAGGAGTGGCCGCTGGTCAAGGAGAAGTACGACATCGTCATGAAGCATCCGTTGGAGCCGCATTTGTGCATTGGGTATGAGATTAGGTTTTGAGGCTGGAGACCGGAGGCTGGAGGAAGAACATCCCCCTCGGCCCTTCGGGCCTGCCCCCTTCGAAGGGGGAATACACGTTCGCTTTGCTCCGTGCGGAAATTAGTGGCCGAGGTAAGTGTCAATTCGTAGTTGGGCCTCGCAATATTCCTTCGGTACCGATTCGGGGTTCTCAACCGTGATAGTAAGCGTGCCGATACTCGTACGGTCCCGCGCAATGCCAATTCCCAGTGGCATTGGAAAAACATCCCGCGGCTTCTCAGCGACCATCGCGTGCCACGGCCAAACTTCATAACTGTCCTTCCAAGCAGCGATGGATTCCTGATCGTCCGGTGCGATCAGACGCTTGATGCGAGGGGCAACGTACGCGCGGCTCAAGTCCACGCTAGTCGTTCCACTTTCGTCAGTGCCATCGACATAATCCAATCGATACTGCATGCGGATCTCCTGGCCGAAATTCGGGAGTGGCCCATCCGGGCAATAGACGAACATGGATGCGAAGTACCAATCCTCCTTAGGAAGTGCGAATTCCATGGTCCAGCTCTTATCGCGTTCGCATAGGTTCACTGGGATTGCGAAGGAAACAGTGTTTTCTTGATAACCACGGTGCTCCCATGGCGCACAATAAGCAAACATGAGAAGAAGGACCGGCGTGAATGGTATTAGCCTTGGTAATGGACGATTGAAGCGTGACGTGTTCATAGAGGCAAACCTTACGTTCCACTACTGTCCATGATCGTTGACAGTTCAAGGCCGCTCGGACTAGGCTCCCATCATGCAAAGAATCATATATCAAATGATGGCTCGTCTCGCACTTCTTTGTATCGTTCCTATCGTCGAGGTTTACGCGGCCGCACACTCGTCAGATGACCTCCATGCCGATTTGTTGGTCGTAGGCGGCACGGAGTCGGGGTGTGCGGCGGCGGTGCAGGCGGCGCGGATGGGCGTCGGGTCGATTGTGCTGGTGAACGATATCGAATGGCTGGGGGGACAGTTCACGGCGGAGTCGTTGGTGGCTATCGATGAGAACCGGGGTCCGGTGAATCGCTTTCCCTTTCCGCGGTCGGGGTTGTTCAAGGAAGTGATGGACCGGATCGAGGCGGACAACCTGGAACGTTACGGCGCGGCGCGGCCAGGGTTCACCCACGTGCACACGACCTGCAGGCCGGTGCATGCGGAAGCGGCGTTTCGCGAGATGGTGGGTCCGTACGTGGATTCAGGGCAACTCCGCATCATCAGCAATCACTATCCCGTCTCGGCGACGGTTGAAGACGGCGCGTTGAAAGCGGTTACTTTCGCGCCGACGGAAGGCGACGAGGATCGCTTCACGGTGCATGCGCCCATCACCATCGACGCGTCGGACTGGGGCGAGGTGGTGCAAGCGGCGGGCGCGGCGTTTGAGTACGGTCCAGACTTGAAAAGCACCTACGGCGAACCGCTCGCGCCGGAGTCGCGAGACGGCTATCCGCTCACCGATATGAATCCCATTTCGTACACCATGATGGTGGTCGAAACGGAGGAGGACGCAACCATTCCGCCGCCGTCCACATACGATGCGCGGAACTACTCATGGCAGCAGTTCGACCAGGAAGTGATCTACAAGTCGCGCCGCGTCGTGGACAGCTATGAATTGGGCATCGAGCATTCCGACGTGATTCTCCTGTGCTACACGCCGCAGGATTATCCGTTGGATGTTCTGCCGCAACGGGTCGTGGACGCGCTGGAAGCAAACGAGCCGGGCGCGTCGAAGAAGAACATCGTGTGCATGACCCGTGCGCAGCGTCAGATCGTCTTCGACGATGCGAAACTGCAGTCCCTCGGGTTCCTGCATTACCTGCAAACGGCGGTGCACGATCAGAACGAGAACCCGCGATATAGTTTCCGGCGCTTCGCGTTGAGCGACGAGTTCGGCACGCCGGACAAGCTGCCCATGAAACCGTACATCCGCGAATCGCTGCGCTTGAGGGCCCTGTACATGATGAAGCAGCAGGACACCATGGACGTGAACGGCGCGCGCACGAACGGGGCCTTCGCGGAACACATGTATTATGACGGCGTGGCCTCGTGGATCTTCGAGTTTGATTTCCATCCCACGGGGCGCAAGTTCATTGACGGGGATCCGAGCGGACCGTGGCAATGGTATTTCAAGGAAGGCCGAACCTGGGGTCCGCCGTACAGCGGACGCTCCCTCTTCCCCATGCGCAGCTTGATTCCGGAGTCGGTGGATGGATTGCTCGGCGCGCAAAAGAACCTCGGTTACAGCAGCATCGTGAGTTCGGCCGTGCGTCTGCACGATCAGTCCATGGCCATCGGTCAGGCTGCCGGGGCCACGGCGGCGGTGGCATTACGGCACGATGTTGCGCCGCGGGTGATCCCCGCCGATCCGATGATGCTGGAAGAAACGCGGCGGGGACTTTGCGCACGGTTGGACGGAGGCGTGCCGTCTACGCTGTGGCCGTACCGCGATCTGGCGACCGACCATCCGGCTTTTGAGGCAATCAATCTGCTTGCGGCGCGCCGGGCCTTTCCGATGACGAAGCAAGAGGTCGATTTTCGTCCGGACGATCCTGCGACGGACGAGTGGCGGCACGAAGTCCTGGTGCGGACCATGTTGACCAAGGAGACCGCGCGGGTCATCGGGTATCCAAGCGAGCCTATGACGCGCGGCGAATTCGCCATGCGATGGTACGACATTGTGAAGGACATCCCGGAGCGGCCCTACGACCGCATGAGCGAAGTGGATGCGGATGGGGACGGGATTGTCGACGGCGAAGATCCGCAACCCTATGGGCATGACGTGCTATTGCCGATCTCAAATCTCAAATTTGAGAAAGCGGATGAAGGGTTACCCGAGGCCATTGCTGCGAAGGCGGGAGCTACTCGCTGGTTCAATTTCGCGGGACCGGATGCGAAGGCCATCGACGGATTCGAGCACGATAAGGGGTTGCCCTTCGATACCGGGCGAGGCTACGGCTGGTTGAAGGATCTCAGTGCGAACCATCGCGCACGCGGGTTCGATGCCGACCTCAAGTACGACACGTTCATCTTCACACGCGGGATAGACACCTGGGAATGCGCGGTTGACGATGGGACCTACTACGTTACCGTGTGCATCGGCGATTCCGGATTCGAGCAGCCGGGACAGTTTGTACAGGTTGAAGGTCAGGTTGTCGCGGATGGCATTGACACGTACATCGGCGAGTTTCACGTGGCGTCTGCCGAAGTGGAGGTCCAAGACGGGAAGCTGACGGTCGACATCGGCACGGAAGAGCCGTCGTTGAACACCTGCCTGAACTGGCTGCGCATCGTACGATTGCAGGACTGAGCGTGTTCAGCGTTTGGAGGAAGTTTGCCGGAAAATGCGGTTATCCGGCGCTGACGTTTTCGAGAGTCGATTGTTTCTTGCATGGAAAGGGTAGTGATGAACCTCCGTTCAATTGCTGTAGCCAGTTGCTCGATCGCATTCACATTTGCCGCGGCGGTACCGGAGACTCCCGAATCGTACGAGGCATGGCTCGTGCCTCAGGAGTGGAATCGGGTCACGGACGGGCCGGTTCTGTCGCTTGGCGAAGCGGGGCAGTTCGACGACACGCACATGTTCGCGCCCGCGGTCATTTATGAGGATGGCGTGTACTCCATGTACTACTGCGGATCGCAGGCGGACGTGGCGAACCGAGTGTTTGCCGTGGGATTGGCTACGAGCACGGACGGGACTGACTTCACGCGCGTGACCGAGGAGCCGGTGTTTCGATTCGGTGATGAGACTCGCTCGGTGTTGACCCCCACGTTCTTGCGCGCGCCAGACGGGTCGGTACTGCGGGAGAACGGACGGCTTCGGATGTGGTTTTCGAGTTCCGACTTTCCGTCCGGCGACGGCATTCACACCTTGCACGAGACCTTCAGCAAGGATGGCAAGACATGGGATGCGCCCTCCCCCGCACTGTTGACGGGCGTGTATGCGCCCACGATCTTAAAGGCCGGCGAGTTCTACCGCATGTGGTATGCGGACGTGTCGGCGGAGCCCTGGGTCATCCGCCATGCGATCAGCCGCGACGGCACGCAGTGGCACGTCACGGAGAAGCCGTGCATCGAGTTGAGTCAGGACTGGGAGACGCGGCGGCTCTTCTACCCCACGGTTCTGAAGGTCGGCGATCGGTATTGCATGTGGTACGGCGCGTACTGGACGGCCCGCGACAACACGACGGCGTTGGGCTTTGCCGTGAGCGATGATGGGCTGACGTGGACCAAGCATCCGGATAACCCTGTCTACACGCCGGACTCATCGCGGGATTGGGAATCGCATTACACGACGAGTCAATCCCTGTTGCGCGATACCGATGGGGCGATGCTCATTTGGTATGCGACGCGGCCTGCGCCGCCGTTTGAGCACAAGTATTTTGCCATCGGCACGGCGCGCTGGGAGCAGGGCTTTCCGGCGAATACCGCTCAGCGCATCCACCCCGTGAACTGGCCGGAGCGGAGCGCGACCCTGCGCGAGTGGATGACGGCCACCTTGACGCTGCCGTCAGCGCGGGTACCGCTCGATCCGCGAACGCACCGGGAACGGGAACTCCCTCATTGCCAGATCGAATCCATTTCGTACCAGAGCGAAGCGGGGTCTCGCGTGACCGCGCTGTTTTACTTGCCAAAAGACATGAGCGGACCCTTCCCCGCAATCCTGATTGCGTGTGGACATGGCGGCTCGAAGTCCGCGTTGTACGCGCAGTACGCGGGTCAACTCTACGCGTCCATGGGCATCGCCGTGCTGGTGCCCGATACCATCGGCGAGGAAGAGCGCAATGTCGAGGGCAAAATGGGGAGCCGCGCGCATGACTTGTACCGGTTCAATCAAGAGGAACGCATCGACTTCGTGCAAAACACCCTCAAGCGGAGCATCCTCGGCAAGATCGTGTGGGACCTGCTCCGTGGCGTGGACTACCTGGCGCAACGGCCGGACGTCGATCCGGACCGCATCGGGTTGGCGGGCAACTCGCTGGGTGGAACCTCGGCGGGATGCGTCGGCGTTTTGGATCCGCGCATCCAGGCGACACTGATCAGCGGTTGGGGATTCACCCGGCTCGGCGTAGTACGGGGAAAAGAATGTACCCGGCTACCGTACGAAGAATTCGCGCGGGTGATGAGTTTCGCGGAGATGACGGCCCTTTTCGCGCCGCACAGCTCCGCGCTGTTTTACTCGGGCGACCGCGATCTGATCATCGACAATTTTGAAGACGGCGCGGCGCTGGTGCGGTACATCAAGGCCAACGTGGCGGGCGCACGGCAGATCCTGGACGACTCCGGAATTCCCCACGACATTGGCTACCGGTTCGCGCCGGGCGCCGATCACCGGCCCCTGTTTCTCGCGCCCGACTCGGTGCTCTGGTTCCAAGAACGGCTCATGCATGAAGATGAACGCCGTCCGCTGCCTGACGATACCGTGAAGTTCGGGGAGTGGGCGGATCGCTCCGGGCAACCGTTGGAGAAACTCTACAGCACCGAAGAACGGCAGTACGGCTTGCTCGTTCCCGATGTGGGGGTCGAACATCTGCCGCCGCAGGAGTTGGCGTGTTTCCCCGGAGAAGCGGGCAATTCGGAATACACCTTCGAAGGATGGATGGACTGGGTATTGGGCGAATAAGTCTGCATATCCTCATCTAAGGTGAGTACCGGAAAGAAGTTAAACGGAGAATTGGCTCGACTTTTCCGGGTCTGCTATGCTGAAGCCCGGCAATCTTCGAATGCAACCTTCCATTGCCGGCCCGGACTTATCGCACGCACAGAAAACGTTACAGAAAATGGACCGTCTTCGTGCGGCACAGATCGGAGCTCAGGAGCAATTCTCACCGCCTCCTGGGCCGTAGGGCAGTGACGAAACGCATTTCGGCGGTGAGAAATGCTGGTAAGGAACATGAGACATGGAACAATGGTCGTTTATGTCGGAAGAACAGGTGCGGACGGTGGCCCAGACCTTCGCGACGCCCTTGTATGTTTACGATGAGCGGATTCTTGAAGAGCAGGCCAAAGCGTTGCTCAGTTTCCCAAACGCCTACGGGCTGACTGCGCGCTACGCGATGAAGGCCTTGCCCAGCGCGGCCATTATCCGGCTGTTCACCAGGCACGGGCTTCATCTGGATGCGAGTAGCGGATACGAAGTCGAGCGCGCGCTCCGCGTTGGTGTTCCGGCTTCGCATATTCAGATCACGGCCCAGCAGATTCCGGAGAACCTGACGGAACTGGTGAACCGGGGCGTGCTGTATAACGCGTGCTCACTCCATCAACTCGATACGTATGGGCAGCGGTTTCCGAACTCTGAAATATGCGTGCGGTTTAATCCCGGGCTTGGTTCGGGTCACTCCAACCGCACGAATGTGGGCGGTCCATCGGCAGCCTTCGGCATTTGGCATGAGCATCTCGACGAAGTAGAGGCCATTCGTTACAAGCACAATCTCCGCATCACGCGGATGCACACGCACATTGGATCCGGCACGGATCCCGAGGTGTGGAACCGGTGCGCGCGGATGTCGCTGGATATCGCGTCGCGGTTGCCCGAAGTGACCACGCTGAGTCTCGGCGGCGGATTCAAAGCGGGCCGGATGCCCGGCGAAGCGTCCGCCGATTTGCAGGAGATCGGCAAGCTCATCGTGCAGGATTTCGAGGAGTTCCACTCGAAACACGGGCGCAAACTACACCTCGAACTCGAACCGGGGACTTTTCTTGTCGCCAACGCGGGTGCGATTGTGTGCGGGGTCATTGATGTCATCGATACCGGCGCCGATGGGTACAACTTCATCAAAGTCGATAGCGGAATGACGGAGGTGGTACGGCCCAGCATGTACGGCGCGCAACATCCGATTGCGGTCGTCCCGCACAAAGAAGAACTCCGTGGCACGCGGGATTATCTGGTGGTAGGCCACTGCTGCGAAAGTGGCGACGTGCTGACGCCTGAGCCGGGCAACCCGGAAGGCCTGCTGCCGCGAACGCTGACCGAAGCGCGTATTGGCGACTATCTCGTCATCGGCGGCGCGGGCGCCTATTGCGCTGGCATGTCCACGAAGAACTACAACAGCTTTCCCGAGGCGCCGGAGGTCATGCTTTCCAAGGAGGGCACCTTCCTCCTCGTCCGCAAACGACAGACCCTCGAACAGATGGTCGCGAATGAGATGATGGCGTAGATATCAGGAGGGCAGGTTTTCTAGCCCGCCACTCCCATAACCTGCGAACTTTCGCCGCGACTGCGTAATTGTTGCGAAACTACGCTGACGCGGGTTTCGCTCCGACGATCAATGATCCACGACGGCGGGTTGGAAAACCCGCCCTCCTATGGGATCACGTTATTTCGCGTTGCGGCCTGAAGCGTTCCAGGAAGAGGATTCCAGCCGTGCAGACGATCGCCGCGAGCGCGATAAGCCACCAGGGGAAGCCCTGTTCCTCTTTCAGGGTGCGGTCCAGGAACGGTTGGATCGACTCCGGTACGTGCTCGCTTTGAAGGACGATGCCGGTCGTGTTGATGAGGAAATGGGTAAGCATGCCAGGGAAGATGGAGCCGGATCGCCACACGAGATAGGTGAGCACGATGCCGCTCAGGGCGGTTAGGATCATGCGGTGGATGCTGATGTGCGCCACGCCGAAGGCGATTCCCACGCAGAGAAACAAGGCCCACCACGGCAAGTGCCGGCGGAGCCCGGAGAGCACGGCGCCACGAAAGACGACCTCTTCACAGATGGCCGGCGATAGCGCAAGCACCAGGATGAGGAACCAGAGTGGCTGATTCCCAAGCCCAATGAGTTCTTCCATCTGCTTCGCGAGATCTTCCGGGAACGGCAGAATCTTCTGCTGCCACACGCTGAACTGAAGACTGAGCGTGGCCCAGCTTACCGCGATCATGAGCGTGGCGAGCCACACGCCGGCCGGAGGGAGCCGCAAACTTAAGGCGTTCCGAAGGTCGACGCGCACGTACCAGAGCACGAGCAGCGTCGGCAGGAGGAAGAGTCCCCACTGCGTCACCACGATTCCCCAAACGGCAAGTTCGGATTGCGCGTAGGTCCCCACGTAGAAGAGCAGGAGCAGGCAAAGCGTAAAGATGAACAGGGCCATACCGGGCGTGGGTTCAGCGCGGGGCCGGAAGAAAGAACGGCGCAGCGTCAACGGCAAGCCGCGATCTTCTGAGAGCACGACGTCCTCCCGCCGGAAGATCCGAGCCGCCACGTAAAGCGCGATGCAGGCGTAGACGGTCGTGCTGAGCAGCACCATGACGATGGACTGAGGGTCCACCTGCGACGTCATCAGATCCTTGAACAGGAGGGCAAAGTTCGCGATCGGCACAAACTGCATGGACGTTGTCAGATGCACGCTGGGGACCGCGGCGTAACCGGACGGAAACAGCAGGATCAAAAGGAATGGCGTCAGGAGGCTTTGCGCTTCCCGAAAGCTTCGCGCGAGGACCGCGATGGACATCATGACGGCCGAGATGAAGAAAGCCAGGGGTAGCAAGGCCAGTATGACGATGACGACGCTGCTGATGGGCAGGCGCAACTCAAAGACCCCCATGTCGCCCTGGAGCTGGGCAAGCTGAAAAGCAAAGGTCGCCACCATGCTGCCGAGGTTCGTCAGGCCAGTCAGCAGCGCGAGTATAAACACGGTCAGAAATTTCCCGGAGAGAATCTCGTAACTGGACGTGGGTGTCGAGAGGAGTGTTTCAAAGGTGCCGCGTTCCTTCTCCCCCGCGGTAAGATCGATGGCCGGATAGAAGGCCCCGATGCCGAGCATGACGATCATTAACGGGGGCATGAGCATGCCCAGCACGACCTGGGTGGTCCGCGTGCTGGGCGCCACGTTCTCGCGCGATACTTCCAGGGGGTTCACGAAGTCGGCCGGAATGCCCGCGTTTTCCAGACGGGTTTTGAGCAGATCTGCTTCGCGCTCGTTGAAGGCCTCGAGCAGCCGTTTTACCGCTTCCTGGGAGGCGGTGTCAGTCGCGTCGTAGCGGATCGTAATATGCGCGGCGCGGCCTTGTTCCAAATCCTGTTGCAGGTCTCCTTCTAGGACGAGGATCGCCTGAAGCCGTCCCGCGGCTAGTTCACCTTCCGGATCTCCGGGGTGCCGGAGCACGATGCCCTGCGCTCGATCCAACCACTCTTCGAGGACATCCGTGCTCTCAGCGACGATTGCGACACGGGACGGCGCTTGGGCGACGCGATCCCGCTCCATCATGGCGGCCTGCGACCCGAAGATGAATAGCGCGGGATAAAGTACGATCGGAATGCCCAGCATGGCGATGAGTGTCCGCTTGTCGCGGAGCATGTCGAGCAGTTCCTTGCGGAAGATGATGAATACGGTGCGAAACTTCATGCCGGGAGTGCCGCCTGCCGGTTTACAAAAGCCAGGAATACGTCGTGCAGGTTATCGGTCATCGTCTCCTCGTAGAGGCGCTGTTTCGTGTCCATGGCCATGATTTCACCGGAGTACATCAACCCCACGCGGTCACACAAAAGTTCCGCCTCCGTCATGTAATGGGTCGAGAAAATGATGCTGTGCTGCCGGCGTTTGGCATCGAGAATGAAGTCCAAAATCACGGTGCTGGTCATGATGTCCAGACCCAGGGTCGGCTCGTCGAGAATCAGCACTGGCGGATCGTGCAACAATACACGCGCAATGGAGACTTTCTGGGTCTGGCCGGTGGAGAGCGTATCACAACGGCGCTCCATGAAAGGCTTCATGTCGAGCGATTCCGCTAATTCATCTGTGCGTTGGGCGATGGCGCCGTCGCGCATGCCGTAGAGCCGGCCGAAGTATAAAAGCATTTCCCGCGCTTTGAGACGGCCATACAGTTTAGTATTACCCGACAGGAAACCGACCTGCCGACGCGCCTGCTCAGGAGCCTGCGACGCCGGGTGCCCCGCGATCCAGCATTGACCGGCGGTCGGCTGAATGATGGTGGCCAACATGCGCAGGAGCGTGGTCTTGCCGGCGCCGTTCGGTCCCAGCAGGCCGAAGATTTCCCCGGCGGCAACGGAAAACGTCGCATTTTTGACCGCCACCACGGGATCACCCTTCGGACCGGAAAACTCCTTGCGAAGTCCTTCGGCCTGAATCATGGGCGCCATGTCTGTATTGCTCGAGTCTTCCTGAATCATGAACTCAGATTTCCCGGGGCATCCATCTCGCAATTTCCTCAGATTCGTCAAGAGCGTTGCACCTGTGCAGGGTTCCTGTCAAGCAAACAATTCAACTTTCGCAGTCCTTAGCCGCCTTGTATCAGGAATGATCCCGTTGTAGAGTGGCGTTAGCACTCTGGGCGCAAGGATTGCCGCGCCCTGACGGCCTTGGCTTGGCGCTTCCAAAACAAGGAGAACGAAATGCCCTGTCTCCTCGTCTTGATCGGACTCCTCATCCCCCGCGTGACACTGTTTTTCATGTGGCTGGTCGGCTATACGGCGACGGCCTTTGAAACGTATTTGTGGCCCCTGCTTGGGTTCTTTTTCATGCCCTACACGACCTGCGCGTACGCCATTGGCATGAACGCAAACGGTGGTTTCCGCGGCTGGAGCCTGCTGCTGCTCATCATCGCCATCGTGTTCGACATCGCGAATCACGGTGGTGGTGGGCGTGCCTACCAGCGGCGCGACGTGCGCGTAAACTACACCATCAAATAGCCCAAACGGACGGACATCTCCGCGTCTCCTTCTCGAATGGGATCGCGCTCTGGTATTATCCCTCCGGAAAGGAGCGCTATGGGAAAAGCAGTAGCATTCATCACTGGAGCGAGCCGCGGAATTGGGCGCGGAATCGCGCTGACCCTCGCAAAACATGGGTACGACATCGCGGGGTGCGCGACGAAGGCCGACCCCAGCAACACGGAATCGGGCCTCTATGAGGTCAACGCGCGTGTGGAGGAGCTCGGTTGCCGGTTCCTTCCTGTTGCGGGCGACATGGCGAGTCTCGACGATCACCCCAGGATGGTCGAAGAGGCACTGGAAGCTTTCGGAACCATTGATGTGCTCGTGAACAACGCGGGTGTCGGCGTGTTGAAACGGCTCAACATCCTGGAGACAACGGCGGAGAGTTTTGACCGGGTCATCGGCATCAACCTGCGGGGGCCATTTTTTCTCACCCAGTTGGTCGCCAATCAGATGATCAAGCAGGTCGAATCCGGCACCGCGTACGCGCCCAAGATCGTTTTCATCACGAGCGTATCCTCCGATACGGCCAGTCCATCGCGCGCGGAATACTGCGTAAGCAAAGCAGGGCTCAGCATGACGGCCCAGAGTTACGCGGTTCAGCTCGCGCCGCACAACATCAATGTCTACGAGATTCGCCCCGGGATCATCGGAACCGACATGGCCTTCGCCGTGAAGGAGAAGTATGACAAACTCATCGCGGAAGGGTTGCTTCTCCAACCGCGATGGGGAACGCCGGAGGACGTGGGCAAAGCCGTTGCGGCGTTGGCAGAGGGCTACTTCGATTATGCGACCGGCGCGGTGATCGAGGTTGGTGGCGGATTCGGCGTCAGGCGGTTGTAAGGGTCGCGACGGTTGAATGCGACGACTGCCGCACGCGGTCATTTTGAACGCGACTCATCTGGGAATAACAAGTAATCCCTGGAGACGGAGATAATATGAGATTTGTAATATCGCTATTCCTATTTGCCATGGTGGCCGCGGTCGCCGATGCGCAAGTAACCACGAATCCAACTGAGGCAAGCGATCGGTCCTACGATGTGGTCGTGTACGGCGGCACCTCGGGCGGCGTGGCGGCCGCGGTACAGGCTTCGCGCATGGGCAAGACCACGATCATCGTGCATCCCGGCGGGCATCTCGGCGGCCTGTCGTCCAGCGGATTGGGCGCGACGGACATTGGCAACAAGGCGGCTATTGGCGGCATCTCTCGAGAGTTCTACAAACGGCTCGGAAAACACTATGGCCAGGACGAAGCGTGGACCTTTGAGCCGCACGTCGCGGAGAACATCTTTAACGCAATGGTCGCGGAAGCGGCGATTCCGGTGGTGCTGAACGAACGCCTCGATCTCGAAAACGGTGTCGAGAAACTGGATGGCCGCATCGCCGCGATTACCATGGAAAGTGGCCGCCGGTATGCGGGTACGATGTTCATCGATGCCACCTACGCAGGCGATCTGATGGCCAAGGCCGGTGTGTCGTACCACGTGGGCCGTGAATCGAACGCGACCTACAACGAGACCTTGAATGGCGTGCAGACCAAGAACGCCAAGTATCACCAGTTTGAATGCGCCATTGATCCGTATGTTGTCGAAGGAGATCCGTCGAGCGGGCTACTCCCGGGCATTCAGGAAGGTGGTCCCGGCGAGGAAGGCAGCGGCGATCACCGCGTGCAGGCCTACTGTTTCCGCATGTGCATGACGAACGATCCCGAAAACCGTATGCCGTTCCCAAAGCCCGAGCCCTACGATCCGCTGCGCTACGAACTGCTGCTGCGGTACATGAACGCCGGTCACTGGACCGTGCTGAATCTGTCAAAGGCAATGCCCAACAACAAGACCGACACGAACAACAAAGGTGCCTTCGCGACGGATAATATCGGCATGAATTACGAGTACCCCGACGGCGACTATGCCACGCGGAAACGCATCATTGAAGAGCACAAGGACTATCAGCAAGGGCTCATGTGGTTCCTGGCAAATGATCCGCGTGTCCCCAAACACATCCAGGACGAGGTGAACCAGTGGGGTCTGCCCAAGGACGAGTTCACGGATAACGGCGGATGGCCGCACGAACTCTACATCCGCGAAGCGCGGCGGATGATCTCGGACTACGTAATGACCGAGCACGACTGTCAGGGACGCACTACAATTGACGATGCTATCGGGCTGGCCGCGTACACGATGGATTCGCATCACGTGCAGCGCTACGTCAAAGACGGACGCGTATGGAACGAAGGCGACGTGGAAGTGGGCGGGTTCCCTCCCTACCCCATCGCATACCGCTCGATTGTCCCCAAGCGGGAGGAATGCGAGAATCTGCTCGTGCCGGTCTGCCTGTCGGCGTCGCACATTGCCTTCGGGTCTATCCGCATGGAACCCGTGTTCATGGTGCTGGGTCAGTCGGCCGCGACCGCCGCATGCATGGCCATCGACAGAGAGAGCGCCGTGCAGGACGTGGACACTTCAGAATTGCAGAAACGGCTCAAAGACGACGCGCAGATCCTGGCTTGGGAAGGCTGACGCAAGCCCCTAACGATCGGGAAAACTCAACACGACGACCTGCCCGGCGGGCACCTGCATGCTGATTCGATCCGCATCGCTACCCACGATGTACTCGCCACCAATGAGGACCTCGACTTCGGAGCACGCGCCCGACACGGTTACGTCCTGCGTAGCTGCGGGATCCGCGACTTCGCCGTTGGCCGCTGTTTTTGAGATGCCGAGGTTGTTGAATATGCCGAGCAGATACCGGCCATCGCTCCGGGCCTGTGCGCTCCCCACCGTCCCTTCGACCCGATACGGGAGCAGGGTTCGCAGCCGCTCGATACAGGCATCCGCGCTTTCCTTCGATCCTTCATATATGAATACACGATCCTCCGGAATCGTCGACTGGCTGGCTTGCGCTGCGTCGAAGTAGACGACGAGCAGATAGGAATCGATTACGTCTGGCGGCGCATTGGCCGACAGTACGTCAAAACTTCCAATCCACGGAGAAGGCGTCAGGTTATGCGAATCGCCACCGGATACGGCGCGCTGCGTCGCATAGAGGTCTCGTGAGAAATTCCGGAGCTGCGCGTGAAACGAATCACCTTCTGCCATCCGCCATACCTTGTCCGTGTATCCTGCGATGTAACGGATATCCACGCCGAACGTATCGGGGGGCATGACGATTGCCGCCGGAACAACCGGTTCAGGGCGTGAAAACCGGCGATTGAACGCATTGATCTCTATGACGATCGTGCCGTACTGAGTGAGCGGATACTCTTCCCAATTGCCGAAGTAGTTCTCCGCGCCCCACTCTTCACCGTAGAACGCCGCTCCCGACAGCCAACTGAAATACAGCAAGCGCCGCTGCAGGGACCGGCTGCTTCCGAACTCGGGACCGATGTTGTACCCATCCATCACCTTCTTCAGTTCGGGGTAATCGGGAAACCAGGGTGAGAAGGTCAACGCGCAGACGCAGCCCATCGGCGCGCCGCCCCAGGGCTCATAGTAGACGCCAAAGGGCTTGCCATACTCGCGTGCCGCGCCCCGCGCAAAAGCGATCTGCAGCGCAGACAGAGGAACTTGATTGCCGATCTCCGGCATGACATTTTTCGCGCCCAAATGGAACGCGGAGTGGTAAAGCTGACCGAATCCTGTGACCGACATGACCTGCCCTGAAGTTGTCTCCACCATTTTCGAGAAGTACCGTTCCAGGTACCGCTCGACGTCATCCAAATCGCTCAATTCCCGGTACACATCGCGATACACGCTGAAATCACCTGCCGAAAAGTACGGCGATTCGACACGGCCCTCGTATTGCGCGAAGTGCTCCGCATCGAAGGGATCGCCTTTGTCCAGAATGAGTTTGTGGATTCGCTCGTAGTCATGGATGGGCGAATTCCCCCACTCGTGCACCTGAAATCCGAGGAAATTTGGATCATCCTTCAGCGCATCCGCAATCGCGCCGATGCCATCGAGCGACTGATACGACATGCCGCCGCACAGCCGATCGAAGTAATAGAGTTGGCCGGAATTCTTCGCCGTATCAATGAGCGGGGAATTGGACCATGTTTCGCCGAACACATGCCTGGTCATGCCGGTGTTGTGGAGGCGGTACCCCGCGCCATCGAGCAGTTCGTGCTTCGCCAGCCCTTCGCGGAAACGCGGCTCGCAATGCTGCAGGAAGACCATGCCTTGGGCGTTGCCAGAATCCGGGGCCTGGCCCCAGGCAGTCGCCTCGAAAGCCACCGTCACTCCGGCAAGTGCCACGAAGAAACTCGAAACGGCTCGTGTGATTAAGATCGATTGAAAATACATACGTCCCGGCTCCTACCCGATTCATCCCCCCAAACCAGGAAAGGGCCTCCCGGTTTGGCATTGTGCGGCTACTCAGTATACCGTGAGACCCAACGTGCCGCCACGCACCGCAGTCGCAGGTTCAAGGAGATGCCACATGAAACGCCGTCAGTTTATTCAAAGTCTTGCCGCAAGTTCGCTGGTTGCCGCAGCGCCTCGCGCCGAAGCCGAGCGCGCAACGGCGCAGCCCCTTCTTGCGAACGACTATGTCACCGTGTACGAGTCGCCGCACCCGGACAAGGTGTTTGCCTACAGTCCCGGTCTGGCACTGCTCGAAGGCGGGCGGCTGGTCGCAACGATGGACCAAGGTGTGCGTGGGGATGCCAGGGAATTGATCGGTGCAAAAGTCGCCGATGGAATCACCTGGGTAGGCAAGATCTATACCAGCGACGACCGCGGTAAGACGTGGAGTTGTCGCTCCGACATGCCACTTCGTCATGCGCGCCCCTTCGTTGCTGGCAACAGCCTATACGTCCTGGGACATGCGGGCGATCTCGGCATCATGCGCTCGGACGACGGCGGCGAGACGTGGTCGGCCCCGTCGTGGTTCACCGAAGGGCAAAGTTGGCACCAGGCCCCGTGCAACGTCCATTACGCGCGCGGGCGCATCTACCTTGTTATGGAACGCAAGACCGACCCGGCGTTCAAAGGTTGGCAGGTGTCGGTCCTCGCGCCGGTCGTGCTTTCCGCCGATGTCTCGGACGATTTGACCAAGCGCGAGTCATGGGCTTTCTCGAACGAACTCTCGTTCCGCGACGCTATTCAGCAAGCCGGTCCGCCCCATCTGATTGGCGTATCCTTTTTCAATCCTGGGAACACCGCCCCGGAGAATACGGGTGACCGGCGAGGCATGGCGCCAATCGGTTGGCTGGAAACCAATATCGTTCAGTTCACCGACCCGGACCACGTGTGGTACGACTCCACCGGCCGGACGTTTCATCTCTGGATGCGCGCGCACACGGGCACGACCAACCTCGCGGCCATCGCCAAGGCGGTAGAAAGCGAGGACGGAAGTATTACGGTCTCATTGGAGAACGCGCCGTCAGATGAGACGATGCTGTACGTGCCATGCCCGGGCGGGCAGATGAAGTTTCACGTTCTGTATGACGAGGTCACGGAGCTTTTCTGGCTATTGTCGTCGCAGGCCACCGATTCCATGACGCGGCCCGATCGCTTGCCGGAGGATCGATACAACCTGCCCAACAACGAGCGGCATCGGCTCGTACTGCATTTCTCGAAGAACTGCATCGACTGGTGTTTTGCGGGGCGCGTGGCGGATTCCGGCGAATACGGGCAAGGCCGCCATTACGCATCGATGGTCATCGACGGCGACGATTTGCACGTGCTGTCGCGCTCCGGCGACGACCGCGCCGCGGACGCGCACAACGGCAACATCATCACGTTCCACACGGTGAAGGATTTTCGCTCGCTGGTGTATTGATCCCGCGACTACTTGCTGCGCAGCCAGTCCAACGTGAACCGCGCAAAGTTGATCGTCTCGTACGGTCCCTCCGCACCGCGCTCGTAGAGACATCCCGCGCGGCCTTCGTCCAGCGGCACGAGGCACGAATACGCGGAAGGTCCCGCGTAAAGCGTACGGCTGTGCGCCCACGTTTGGCCGTCGTCTTCGCTGAGGCGCACGGTCATCTCGTGGCGTTCGTTGCGTGACGCAGGATTGGAGAACAACACGAGATTGGGACCTTCCCCATCGGATGGCGTCTGCCGGATGATGCTCCCCTGGCAGCGTGGCGCGATAAGGGTCTCGTCGTATGCGAGCGGGGACCAGGATGCGCCGCCGTCGGCGCTGGTCGAGATGACGCGATAGACCGTTTCGTGATTGGACGAACGGCGCATGTTTAACAGTAACGACCCGTCTCGACGTTCGATGATCTGACACTCGTTCGTTCCATCGGCCGTTACGCCCCCGAGCTTCCAAGTCTCGCCGTGGTCGTCGGAGTAGTACACGAGGGAATGGTATCCCACCGTGTCGCCGCTGGTCTTTTGATCGCAAGGGATGACCAACCGTCCGTCGTAGGGTGCATGCCGCATCTGTATGCCGACACCGGGTCCGGTCGCGTACCAGGTCCAGTTGGGCAGTTTCACGTCCTGCGTGATTTTCTTGGGCGGAGCCCAAGTCACGCCATGGTCATCACTATAGGTTACCCACGCCGTGCGCGTGCCTTCGCTCGTGCCGTCTACGATCTCGTGCTCCGAATCATGGCCGAGATTGTGCGTGAGATGCAGCCACATGCGCCCCGTGTCTTCGTCGAGCACGGGACAGGGATTTCCGCAGGTGTTCTCGCCGTCGTCCCAGACGACCTGAACGGGTCCCCAGGTCTCGCCGCCGTCGGTCGAACGCCGAAGCAGGAGATCGATGTCGCCGCTGTCCGAGCGGCTGCCCTTCCGGCCTTCGCAAAATGCGAGCAGCGTTCCATCCACGGCCTTGATGACGGAGGGGATGCGATAGGTGTGGTAGCCGCCTTCGCCGCTGGTGAAGATGGCCTGCTCGTTCGGGAGCAACGCGGCCTCGCGATCGAGCTCTTCCATGGTGAAGCGTACGCTCACGATGTAGGGTTCTTCGCCCTCGGTCCAATGGCCATAGGTGGTCGTCACGAAAGTCCCATCTGGCAGAAGCTCCACGCCGGGGTAGGTGCAGTCCGCGCCTTTGGTATTGTCCATGATACGGACGCGGTATTGCCCCTCATCGCCATTGACGATGTCCTCGTAGCGGCCCACCCAGCCGGCCCAATCGCCGGCGGTCGGACTCTGGCGCGTCGTATCGCGGAAAGAGATGAACAGGCGGCCATCGGGGGCGTAACGGCCCACGTGACGATCGCCGGTCAGGCTCGCCGGAAGTTCGCGCGGCTCCGACCACGTTTGCCCCTCGTCGTCGGAGAAGATGACAAAGGAGTTGTATTGGCGGCTGTTCTCGCGCAGGAGCACGGCCATTTGGTTGCCATCGGGCGACCGGATCAGGCCCGGCTCACAGAGGTGCGCGGCGGGATGGGTTGCGATGACTTCCGGTTCTCCCCAGGTCAAACCGCCATCGCCGGAGATGGTCTTATAGACGTAGAATTTGCCACGTTCGTTCTTGTTGCGGAGGAAGCGGCCGTCGTCATGAAACAGGGCCATATAATCGCCGTTCTTCAAACGCTCCACACTCCCCATCGCGACAATGCCGCCGAAGTCGCCGATGGGCTCCAGGGGCGACCACGTGATGCCATCGTCTTCCGAAACGGCCATGCGGATCGGATAAAGCCCCGAAAACATGATGAGCCGCTTCGTGCCTTCCTTATCGATGACACGATGAATCGTCGGCACCTCCATGGAGGTCGCCCAATTTTCCGGAACCGGGAGCCGATCGCTCCACGTGAGTCCGCCGTCTTCGCTGCGCTTCATGACGATGGCGCCGCGGCCGTGCCCTTTCGGATAGACCGTGATGATCGTCTTGCCGTCTTCGAGCAGCACGGTCGTGGGATGACCGAGGTACTGCCCGGCTTCGCGGTCTACGACAACTTGGCGCTCCGTCTGGCGCGAGAGATCGATGATGGGAAGTGTGTATCCAGGGTTCTCCGTGGAAGGCGGCGGCGGATCCATGAGATCGCCTTCGGCCGAGAAACTGTAGAGCCGCAATGTGTCCCGCCAAGGCCGGAAACCGAAGCGGCCCAAGGGACGATTGCCAACATTCGCAGACACGATCTCTTTGCCGTCGATCAAGACTCGCAGGGTACCGCCTTTACGAATGGCTTCGAACTCAAACGGCTTGCCACGGTCGATGTAGTCTGAGGTTTTCTTGCCCGCCACGTCGACGCCGTTGAAGACGGGGCCCGCCAGGAAGATCTCGTGTTGCTTGGCGCCGTTGAATCCGAAATGGCCGTTCTCGCCGATGACGAAGGAGGCCGCCGACCCGTCCAGAGACTGGAGCGACAGGCGCGCCCGGATGTGTACGTCGTCGCTACCAGCATACTGGTCGGCATACAGAAACCGGTCGATGCCGGATGCTTCGAGATAGCCGGAACCCGCCGTCCAGTCGCCGCCGACAACGGCAACCGCTATCGCCCTGCCGTCATCAACAAAGGACTCGGCGTGTACGCCGGAAACACACAGTAAGAGAAGGCAAAATGTCAGACTGGAAAGGCTAAAGCGCTTCATAGCTCCCCCGTTCGCATTGGACTCTGGTTTCGCAGGTCCACCATACCGGACCACTTCGGGCGATTTCACGTTTCGTAACTGTTTAGCGGAATGGGGTAACATTCCACACAACGCCGCAACATGCGTAATCTCGCCGCCCCGATTCTCTACTTTGCAAGTAAGAATTTCGTCGCTACACAGGCGTGACGTTATCGCAAAGACTGATAAGGAGAGGCGGCGATGCCCCGTAAAAAAGAGTACCCGTTGCGCGTTTCGTAGCGCTCATGGGGTTGAGATCTGAAATCCCTTACCCCTGCCCCCGACGGTGCCTTCCGGCAGCCGCCGCACTACTACGCCCCGCTATCCCCAGACCTCGCTGCCGATTCGGAGCGTGCCGCCTTCGTACCAGAAGAAGTCCACGTGCTTGGAGAACCGCATATCATTGCGCAGATAGATGGTCAACTCCGGATGAGAGGTTTTCACCGAGGCACATGCTTCGACGAATTCCGCGTTGGATATCGAAAGCTCGTCTGCACTTTCGCGACCGCCGCGGCCGATGGGCAGGAACTTGTACAGGTGCCATGCGTGAAGCTGGCCGCCGCGTTCGGAATACTCCGCGAGTTGTCGGGCTATTCGATCCAGTGCGCTGATGTTTCGCGATGTTACTACCGTGGAGATCGTGACGGATCTCCCGGCCGAGCGCAAGGCCTCCAATCGGTTCAAGATTAGTTGGAAATGGCCGTCGCGCGCGATGCGCACCGCGTTGTGCGATTCGGCATCATACCCGTCGAGCGGGAGAACATAACGATCGACACACTCCAACGCCTCAAATCCATTGGGCAGATCGATTCCATTCGTACCGATTTGCACGAAGAACCCCAACGCCTTTGCGTCGCCCGCCAAAGCCAGCACGTCGTGCTTCCATGCGAAGGGTTCGCCACCACCGAGCACGACGTTAGATATGCCGCCCTGCCGAATCGTGTGCAGCGTGTCGCGCGCCTGATTGGGCGTCAGGCCGTCGACGCTGTTTTCCGTGCCGCAAAACGTGCATGTCATGTTGCACGCCGCATGCAGAAAAACCACCGCGATAGCGGGCGAGGGCGAAGGTATCGGTTCATTCACGGTCATGGCGAGGGAGTATAGCGGCCCATGAAGCCGAACCCAAGTTGAAGGCTCGGTTTCGTGCACAAGTCTTGTAGCGCCCGGCCTCCACGCCGGGCGAAAAGTCAAAGGCACGGATTCCCGAAGAAGCCCACGCCACTGTGGAAAGAAGGGGTGTATGAATCTCCGCATGAACCTCCGCGATGGTCTGTTCAGATTTGCTTGAACCAACCGCGACTGCTTTCTATGCTGGAGAGATACCGGCGGCGCTCGGTGCGGGCGCGAAGCCGTTTCCTTAGCGGGTGGCGCATTGTGTCATACGCAGGAGATACCACATTGACCTTTCAGGACGACTTATCAATCCGCACGAGCGGGCACGGCGTGATGCATGACATCACGGAGCAGGTGGAAACCATCGTTTCCCGCTCGCGCATTCAGACCGGAATCGTACACGTGTTCAACATCGGCAGCACCGCAACCATCGGCACCATCGAGTTCGAACCAGGTCTGCGAGGAGACTACCCGGAAATGCTCGATCGCCTGATCCCCGCCAGTCGCGACTATGGCCACGAGCACGCGTGGCACGACGGCAATGGCCACAGCCATCTCCAGGCAAGTCTGGCGGGGCCGTCGGTCACGATCCCAATTCGAAACGGGCAAATGGTATTGGGGACTTGGCAACAGATCTTCCATCTCGAATGCGATGTGAAACCGCGCAACCGCCGGATCGTCGTAACGGTTACCGGCGATTAATGCAATTAATAGGGAAGGTTTTTGGGGGCCTTCGGCTTTACCGACCAGGTCATTAGCGCACGCTGACCGTCATGTCTCGGTTGACGACGCTTTCCGTGTGCAACGTGTAGCCATCATAACGGTGGGCGGAAAGCGCGTCCACGAAGGGTCCCATGGGACCGGAATAGGCGATCGCCATGCGCGCCATTTCGGCGGATGCGTACATCTCCTCGACCGACTCCACTCCGGGCACGCCCTTGATTCGTTCGAGGATTTGGTCGAGCTGCGTGCCCCCGGTCAGGCCCTCGATGGTGAGGTAGATCTGGCCTCGGGGAGCGCCACCCAGCAACCCAAGGGCGGCCGCATCGATGACGGCGTTTACAACCTTGTCGCAGGCATCCCTGACCGATAGCTCGCCGCCCTGCTGCGGATCAACGCTGATCAGTTCCGCTTCGGCTTTCGACTCTTCCAGCACGACGCCATCGGCAGCGCGAATCACGCGCAAGTCCAGTTCCGCGCGGTGCCGGTGGAGGCCCGCCTCTCGCGAATCGCTGGCTTCCATGAAGGAAACGGCCGAACCGAGTACGGCCACATCGGCAAGTTCCCGGCGCGCGAGTTGGCTCGCCAGGTTCGGGCTCCCGCCGACATACTGCTGCAACTCGTCCTCTGTATGGACGGCCATGAGGTCGCCTGAATCGATGACGTCAAACTTGGCTTCCGACAGTTTCTCCGCGAGGGCCGCTTCCGCAACGCCCTCCTCGCGGAACGAACGGGGCGTTCCCGGCGAGATACGCTCGCTGATAAGGAGAATGACTCTTGGCTTGTCGACGTGGCTGTCGAGAATCAGTCTCGCGGCGTCATGCTTCAGTTGCGCGTCAAGCAACTGGCCGGCAATCTCGACGTGGGTCGCGGCATCCGTCGCTTCCTCGGACAGGACGCGATAGTTCGGAACGAATCGTTCGGAACCCTCGATCACGGGAGCGAATACGGTGAAGTCACGCGTGGGCGCCAGCGCTTCCAGGCGTTGGATGACGATCGCGGTCTGGGCGTTGCGAATGGCTTCCGCGCGCGCAGCCGGGCCCAACCCGGCGGCGTGTCCTTCCCCGCGCATCTCGCGAAGCGCGGTATCCGGCGCCAACGAAATCAGCGCGATTGCTATTGCGGCGCCGACGCCGGACATGATTGCGCACTGCCTCCCGGAAAACCCAACCAAGCTGTATCGATGTACCCGCTACGGTACGAATCGCACGGAGGAATTAGTCGCGGCCCCGCGCGATCAGAATGAGACGAAGCAACTGCAACACGGCCATGGCCGCGGCAGCGACGTACGTCCATGCGGCTGCGTTCAACACCCGCCGCGCGCCGACAATTTCGTCGTCCGTCAGATACCCGCCATGAGCGAGCGCCCGAATGGCCCGTTTGCTCGCGTCGAACTCGACTGGCAGGGTGATCACGGTAAACAACACCGCCACGGAAAAGAGCGCGATGCCGATATGCAGCAGCGGCGGAATGCCGAAAAACAGTCCGCCGATCAGCAAAGGCCACGACAGCGTCGAACTGATGCTGGTCATGGGATAGATGGCGTTGCGCCACATGAGCGCGGAATACGCGTTGGCGTGCTGGATCGCATGGCCCACTTCATGGGCCGCCACGCCCAAGGCCGCGACGCTGCGCCCATGGTACACGCCTTCGGATAGGTTCAAGGTCCGGTTGCGCGGATCGTAGTGGTCCGTCAATTGTCCGGGGACCACGTTGATCGGACACGAAATACCCGTTGCGTAGGCCGGCTGAAGGGTGCCGCCGGAAGTCTTTACTTCGGCGTTCTCCATGACCAGTTGCGCCACCTGCGCGCCGGTTAATCCGGAGCGCGTGGCAACTTGCGAATACTTCTCGTACGTGGACTTCACTTTGAACTGGGCCCAGAGCGACAGGATGACGCCTGGGATTAGCAGAATCATGGTCCAATCGAAATACATGGGGACAGGCACGGCTAATTACTCCTCAACTTCCCGCGCTATCGTGCTGCGGCTTTTCCGGTTGTTTCTCGCCGCGCTGCGCCGGGGTCCGCATCGTGCAGGACCCGTTGAACAGCGCGCCTTCCTCGATAACAACGCGCCGCGTGCGAATATTGCCGTTCACCTTTGCCGTGGCGAGGAGGCGGGCGACCCCTCCCGTAGACACATCGCCGAAAATCTGACCCCCAATGATCACTTCCTTGCCGCCCAAGGCATCCGCGCTCAGACGACCCGTTTTGCCCAGTTCAAGTTCCTGGGTACACTCGACCCGTCCTTCGACCAACCCGTCCACGCGGCATGACGTGGCTCGGACGTTCCCGGAAATCAACGCGCTCGGCGCCAGATAAAGCCGTCCCTCGACGGTAACATTGCCTTCGATCTTTCCCGCGATCTCCGTTTCGGAGCCGCTGGTCATGTTGCCTTCGATGATTACGCCTTCCGGTACGACCATGCGCTGGAGTTTCACGTTTCGCGCGCGACGTATGGCGAGGTCGTCGGCCGTTACCGAAGGGCTGTCGCCCGCTTCTTCCACCGCGTCGCGCGTCCGTCCCGGACCGCGGCTCGTGTGCAGCGCTTCCTGGAACGCCTGGTTCATGCGGCCGAACAGTCCACCGCTTCGGCCGGCCTCTTCCATGGCCTCATAGGTGTCGGGGATTTGCTGCTGTGGCGGCGGCGCGGGCTTCGGCTGCGGTGTCGAGGGATTGGGATTGCGATTGGGTTTGGAGCGGTCTAGCACGATTGAAAGTATCCAAATCGGTTAGCGATATCGGCCACTCATGCCGACGATTCGCGCCACAAGTAAAGGACTTACGCAGTGTTTGACGTTTCGTTTGACGCGCCGGGAGGGCGTTGCGAGGTACTCCTTGCCCTCCTCCCGCGTGACCAACCTCCGGTACGAATGAGTATAGCATGAGGACGTTCTGTTGTCCCAGCCCACGGACAAGCTTGCAGGCCCGGCGCGACCGAAACGATCTGCTGAAGCGCAACCGCGGCACCCAGCCCCGAATACGTGCAATTTCCGGCCATATTCGCAGTCAGCCTGGCCAACTCCGCCATCCGTCTTCCCGCGTCAGGGCCAAGCGCCAACTCGCGTGCAAGGCACCGGCGGATGCTCCTCCGTTGCCTCAAACAGTATACAAATCTGCCGTCCGGCAAGAAAGCTTCCGAATCCAGTTGGGCGATACCGATAATTACCTAATCGATGCATGTGATGGCTCGCCAATCGCTGTTGGAAATCGTCCGTCCCTGTGGCTATCGCCACGGAAACCAGCGATTGAACCGCTGAACAGACCGACGCGGATCCGCTGCGCTGTGCGCGCCGATGGCAGCCATGCCGAAGACGTAGATATCCGACCCGTCCGATTCCGTCCAGCGGCCGGTGTTCGACGCGGCAATGAGTTCGCCCGTGGCGGCGTCACTGATGACAGTTGGTTGCCCATAATTGGAAAATTCATACGGGCAGCCCTCCGGAAGATTCGGGCCAACCCACATCGTGCCGGGCAGTTGCCCTGGCGCCATGCATTCGCCAGTCGCGGCATCCCACACCCGCGACTCGTCGTTCACGTCCCACGTCACCAACTCCCGGCCTCCGACATCGCCAGACTCAGGACATTGTCCGTATGCCCACGCAGCACGAGCCGGTGCGGCAATAGCAGGGGAAACGTTTGATCACGATCCATCGATTACACTCCACCAATTCCCACGTGTAGCGCATATTGCGGGACATGTCGGCAGTTTTGTTCCGCAGACTGCGGAGTCATGCAGCCGGGCCGAAGCCCAAGGCGTTGCGCGACAACTTCGGAAATCTGCTGTCCGCCGAGAGGAAGCGCCATCTCCGGTTACCGTTGCGGGTCCTCGCGGGGTGGACTGTCGGATGTATTGGGCGGCATCCACCACGCGCCGCAGAAGACGCCCCTGGCAAACCGGGCCTTCCTCTCTTCGGCTGAGAGAGGCGTCAGCTCCGAAACGGGCCCTTTCCCTTCCAGCAGGCGGCGGATCTCCTCGTAACGGTTCCGGAGCATCATCTTCTGCTCGCGGACTTCCGGGGACTTGCCTTGAAGGCTCTCGAACTGCCGTCGTACGGCGTGCCATTCCTCGAGCAGCCGCTTGCGTTCCTCGGAGTCCATGTTTCCTCCCGGGGTTTCATCGTGAAAACGGCTCGTGGCTTCAATCGTAGCAGTTGTGCCCGGCGCCCTCAACGGCCCTGGCCGTCGCGGAGTGCGTCACGACGGTCGGCCGCCTTGTCATGTACTCATCCGAATGTCGAGGAGCCTCCTTCTTCCGGAGCCCCTTGCTCCCGGCCTATCGTTCCCTTTGCCTGTGACGGCGTCGCGCCGCCCCTCGCCTGAGAAAGAAAAAGAGACGGTGGAAAAGGGCTGGCCCTCCGATCCCGGCGACGAAGGCCCGGAGCGGCGATGCGGAGCTGTCCCCGCGCACGCCGATGTCGGACATCTCGAAGACGTAGATCTCCGATCCGTTCGATCCCGCCCAGCGGCCGGTATTTGAGGCTGCGATGCTCGAGAACGAGTTGTCGACCACGGCTATGGGTTCGCCCGTGGCCACGTCGCTGATGACGGTGGGTTGTCCGCGATCGGTAAATTGATACGGGCAATCCTCCGGCACATTCGGGCCGACCCACATCGTGCCGGGAAGCTGCCCCTGACCCCAAGCATTCGCCGGTCGCGGCATCCCAAACCCGCGACTCGTCGTTCACGTCCCACGTCGCCAACTCCCGGCCTCCGTTCTGGAAGAACATGTTGTAGATACCACTGCAATGCCCCCGCATGGTGGCGAGCCGTTCGCCCGTTTCCGCGTCCCGCACGCGGATCGTGCCCGCTTTGCTGCCGATGAAAATACGCTGCCCATCCGGCGAGATCGCGACCGATAACACAAACTGACTACGAAGCACTACCACCTTTCGGCCGGTACCGGCATCCCAAACCCGCACGGTCTCGTCCATAGCCCCGCTCACCAACCGCCGCCCATCCCCCGACATCGCCAGACACAGGACATAGTCCGTATGCCCACGCAGCACGGACCGGTGCTGGAGGAGCGGGGATGGCGTTTTGTCACGATCCATCATTTACACTCCACCGATCTCCACGTGTACCGCATATCGCGGGACATGTCGGCAGCATTGGTCCATAGACTGTGGCGTGAAGAGTCGTACCACCAGCAGAGGTTCCACATGCACTGGAAAAGCGTGGTCCGGTGGCGGTCGATGAAGTGGATGTCGCGGCGGATGGCTTCTCCGAACAGTTCGAGCGTGCGGCGCATCGGATGCTCGCGCGGCATCGCGGCTATGGCGTCGGCGAAGTCTTTTGCCAGTTCGAAAATCACGGCACGATGCCAAAAGCAATATCGCTAATCGTAGACTCTGGATATTTGCATTCTATTCGTATCGATCGGCAGTATAAGGTCATTGCGTATCGAAACCTAGAGCGAATCGCCCATCTTGTGCTCGGCACGGGATACTTGAACTACTCCTCATTTGGACTGTCTTCGTTCACCGAATGCCGCTCTCAAACTGTTAAGTATGGCAAAACCTCGAGCCGTCGAGTCCTTGAGCGGGTTTTCGCGCACTTACACTTCGTCTAAACGGCCTCGTTAACCGGAACACAGCGAACTTTCACTGACACTCATTTCGCAAGTATGTGAAGATTCTTTCGCTCAAACGCCGAGTGCTAAAACCAAATCCATCCACCACGGGAACTGTGATTGGTTCGAAATTAAGCTGATTCAATAGGGAACAACGACGCCCGCAACAACCCCGAACGCGATTCCCGACCGGAGATCGCCAAATGGCATGTTGGATGTGAACTTTACTTCATGTGAAAGGCTCCTTCCGGGTCAATCCCCGTAGATTCTCTGCTAATCGGCGGTTCACCTTCCAGCGTGAGGATTACCAATGATGAACCCGTAGCACCGGCGAATATTCGACCGTTTGGATGTGTCGCAATGCAATTTATCCTCCCACTGCACGCGCCAATTAGCCCGAATGATTCAAACGGACTTTCATTTGATGTCGATCTCGACAATACAACAAATGTGTCCGCCCGCGACTCTGCCAGGTACGAAGCACTCCGGGTCTGAAGTTACCCCCATTTTTTGGACAGGTGCTAAGTAAAGGGTGTGTGGGTTTG
>CAZWDH010000055.1:0-27648 GCA_964632865.1 uncultured Nitrospiraceae bacterium | reverse complement strand
AGCGGCCTGCTTGAATCCGTACGGGAAGAAGAGTTCCGCTTCGCCGTTGATGTGCTTGAAGATGGTCTCCGTGTCGAACACCACAGCCGGTGCGGTTGCGTGCCAGCCGCCTTCGAAACCCGTGTCCGGCAGCGCATGGGCCAGTTCGACCGGGCGTCCACCCGTCGCGCATCCTGGGAAGAAGAGAAGAAACAGCCCGACGGCAACGACAACAGCGTTGGACAACGACGACATCATCTTTGCGCCTTCCATATATGTAGAATTGAAGTTTCACGTGTTGTTTTCATACCGCGAGGCTATTTGCGACGCCCTCGATCCTCAAGAGTCGTAAGTCGGCACCGTCAACCAACGATGCTGGCCGTGAGAGTATCCTCCGTTTCCCCAGTCTTCAGCCTCGTAAGAGGCGAAAGACTGTAGCCCAACGTGGAGCGAAGCGGAACGTTGGGAAAAGGGAACCCCAAAATCACAAAGCCCCCGAATGGGGGCGATCGAAACCAGTGCTCGAAGTAACATCCAGACCGAGCCTACCGTGACAATACTTCATCTTTCGCCCCGTCCGGGGCTCGATGCACACAGGCCATGACCCAGGGTTCCGCTTCGCTCCACCCTGGGCTACCGCCGGTCGCCCCGTTCCGGGGCTGCAACAGATATTAGTACACTTCTCAACCACTTGGGCGATACCATTCTCAGTCATCCGCCTATGGGGTAATTCTCGCTACGCGAAAAGCGTCTTGGCCCGGGCCATATTCGCCGGGATGTTGAGTCCTTTCACACACTGCGCCGTGCAAGTTGCGCAGTTTGTGCATGCCGCGGCGGATTGCTGAATCGGCAACCGCCCGTAGGTTTCCTGCGCGAGCCCGTAGTCGTTGTAGCCGTCGGCGTACATAAGCGATCGGTTCACCGTCGGGATGTCGACGCCGAGCGGGCAGGTCCCCAAACATTCCTGGCACAACCGGCAATACCGGGACCGCGCGTACCGCGCATACTCGGCGAGGGCCTCTTCGTCCGCCCGCGTGAGTTTCATACCCATGGCGCCCGTGTCTTCGACAACCTCCTGGAGGTTGACCATCGCGGGTACGCAGCAATGAATATTCGGATTCTGGAGCACCCATTTGATGGCGGCCTGATGGGGCGACGCTCCGGGCATCGTGTCGGTCTTGTATCCGCCCGCCTGCGTCTTCATGGCGATAATGCCGATACCGGCCGCGGCCGCGCGATCGATGGCTGCGCCGATTTCCGCCGAACTTTCGAAGTTGTACGCCACCAGTACCGTGTCGTAGAAGTGGTCCGGATCGGTGGTGACGGCGTCGAGCACAGCCGCCTGATCGCTGTGCGTCGTCACGCCGGCAAACTTGATCTTTCCTTGTTGCTTGAGTTCCGCGCAGGCTTCCTTGGCGTCCGGGTGCAACACATCCGCAATCTTCGGCATGTGCAGTTGGAACACATCGACGTAGTCCGTGCCCAGTGCGCGCAGGCTTTCGTCCATGGACTTCATGATTTCGGCCTTCGGCGTTACCGCGCCGACCTTGGTCGCGACAAAGAGCGAGTCGCGCCGGCCTTTGATGGCTTCGCCGACGATGGATTCGTTGCGGCCGCCCATGTAGCCCCGGGCCGTGTCGACGTAGTTGACCCCGCGGTCGAACGCCGCCTGCAAGATGGCGGGCTCACTTGTCCGCATGGCGCCGACGCTGACCTCGCTCACCTTCATGCCCGTGCGGCCCAGCGTCCGCATCGGCACTTCACCGGGAGGTGATGGCGCCGCCTCCTGCGCTTGTGCCGCGCCTGCGGTCAACGTCAATCCCGCGCCCGCAGCGCCCTGGGCAAGAAATGTACGCCGGTTCACGGTGAGGTCATTGGAGAATTCGCGCATACAGCCCCCCTTTTTATATATCGGCGTCCGACTAGACTCCGGATTCCCCCGAATCCGGTCTCTATTCTATACCTTTCGACCGGGAAACGAAACGAGATCTCAGGCGCGAGCGGCTAGAGATCCACTAACGCCACGTCGAGCGCGTCCAGTGTCACGGACATCCGCCGTTCGTAAACCGCCACCGTCAGATCCTTCCGCGTCTCCGACAAGTTCCACAGCAGCGCCGCGCGCGCCGTCGGATACCACGCGCAGACGACGGGTTCGTCTTCTAGAACGTGAGGCACGTCGCGGAGGTGTTCGGCGATGCTGCGCTTGAAGTCGAAGAGGGCGGGGAGTTCTTCCGGGATCGCGCGGAGGGCGTCGTTCGATGCCGGAGTTTCGCGCGCGATGAAGGTGGTGCCCGGCGAGGAGAGTTTTCCTTCCGCCACGTCGCGGGCTTCCCATTCGGACAGGAAGGTCCAGCCGTCGGCGCCGGGTTGGTCGACGACTTCGAAGGGAACACCCGTCGCCAGGAAGAGGCTGTAGGGTTTGTCGTCGCCGATGTAGCGGCTGGCTTCGCCCCAGTAGTGCTTGAAGGGGCCGGCAGGCTTGTGTCCGGCGAGACGCTCGTGGATGGCTGCGTGCTTCTTCATGGCGGGCGCGAGCGTGTCCCAATGGGTCACGGGGAACGGCGTGATGCCGGACATGTACATGGTGTTGCGCACGTCCGCAATGGTCGTCACGGCCAGCTTCGCGGCCATGTTCGGCGCGGACAACTGGTCCGCCGGGAAGGCGGTCGTCTCGCTGAACGCCAACTCCGGTTTGGCGTAGCGCCGGTGGAAGAGGCAACTGTAGAGTTCGTTGGTCTTGCCTTTGACCGGCGCGAAACTCGCGTCGTTGAACATGAGTTCGCCCACACGGAACGGGCTGTCGGCGTAATCGCTGAGCCGGATGCCCGCCTTCTCCGCGCCGAAGTACATGATCATGTTGCCCAGCTCGATCCCGGGCGCGGCCGCTTGTTGCGCGCGAAAACAGGCGGTGAGTTGGTCGCAGGTGAACTCGACCCAGGAGCGGAGCAGGGGAGAGAGACGCCGGGCGTTCACGTCGTCCAACAGCTCCGGCCAGCGTTCCGCCGCGTAGCCGTACTTGGTGAGGAATGCGTCACGATGATCGTCGCAGTAGCACCCGCCGATCACGCCGGGTCCCACGGCCAAGCGGAAGTCGTCGTCCAGAAAGACGCGGTCAACGCCCAGCGGCGCGATCCGTTTCATGGCAGCCACGTTTTCTTCCGTTGCAGGCGGATGGAGCGACGTGCCCGAATAGGTGGAACCATCCGGACGCACGGCCATGCGCCAATGACTGGGCGGACCCAACGCCACGGAGTCGTCCGGCGATCCCAGCGAGTCGCCTGGATGCCCGAGGGGGATGTTGATCACGTGAGGTGATAAGCCTTTGTCCTCGACGCGGCGGATCCATTTCGCGACGACCTCGGGTTCCACGGGCCAGTACCCGTAGAAGAACGCGGCCATCCACACGTGGCCGACGCCCGCGCCGATGAACACGTCCAGCAATTCCGGATTCGTTTCCAACACCTGCGGCGCGGCACACACGTGGTAGCTGCGGACGCCCGATTGCGCGTTCACCACACGCGGCCACGAATGGTACGCCAACGATGCGGCGGCGCCCGTTGCGCCCAGTTTCAGAAAGTTGCGTCGCGACAGATTCATTTCGGGATCCCCCTCGTTATGTGATCGAATGATACCTGCAACCACACCCAAAGGGGAATTTATGTGCCAGCCAGTACTATATGGTTCGCCCGGCGACTATTTGCGTGCTACGATGGCGGCTTGACGGATCATCTTGAGGAGATCGACCTGTGTTTCATATCTCGAATCGACTTTTCCTTCGGTCGTTTCTCGCCGTGTTCGCGCTTTCGTTTGCTTCGCGCGCGGAACTCATGCTGGTGGACGCCGGACAACCGGCGGCGACGATTGTCATCGCCGATGCGCCATCGGAACAGGCGCGGGAAGCCGCTGGCGTGTTGCAAACCTACCTGGAGAGAATCACCGGCGCGGTCCTTCCCATCGCGAAAGCGTCGGATAAGGTAGAAGGCAATCGCATTCTCGTGGGCCGGAGCGCCGCGGTGGAGGCGCTGAACGTCGCGGTGCCCAGCGGACACACCTCGCGCATGGACGAGGAAGCCATCGTGTTGAAGACCGTCGGCGACACGCTCGTGCTCGTGGGCAACGAGGACTGGAATTACCGCGGGACCCTGTTCGCCGTTTACGACTTCCTGGAACAGGATCTCGGGTGCCGCTGGTATTTTCCGGGCGAGTACGGCGAGGTCCTGCCGGAAGTGGACACGATCATCGTCCGCGATCTTGACCGCATCGAACGCCCGAGTTTTCGCGTTCGCAACCTGTGGTACTCGGGATGGATGCCCGCGGACGAGACGGCGCGCGCGGAGTTTGTCCAGTGGTTCGACCGGAACAAGCTCAACGCTTTGAAAGTGAGCCTGCCGGGCGACGGATCCATCTCACGCCTCGCGCCGCCCGACGAGTATTTTGAAAGCCACCCCGAAATCTTCGCCCTCGACAAGAACGGCGAACGCCAGCGAGACATGATGTGCATGTCCAATCCCGAAGGCATTCAAATCGCCGTCGAGAACATCAAGCGGACCTTCCGCGAGGACCCCGCCGTGCTCAGCTTCGGGTTTGCACCGCCGGACGGGTTTCCCATGTGCTACTGCGAACAATGCCAGCGCTTCTATCCCGGCTTCGGCGGCAAAGGCTACGGCGATCCGAGCCTGAGCGACCTCTGGTTTTCCTTTGCCAACCGGATCGCCGTCGAGGTCAACAAGGAGTTTCCCGACCGCTGGGTGCTGACCAACGGCTACGCCAACCGCGTGCGGCCGCCGGAGATCTTCGCCGAACTCTCGCCAAACCTCGGCATCCAGTCCGCGATCATCGCGACCTGTTCGATCCATCGCACGGGCGATCCGCGGTGCTGGCAGCGCAGGGTGTACAAGCAGGTCATGGACCGCTGGACGAATATGATCGACCCGGTCTTCATCTACGACTACGACCCCGCGAAATCGCTGGAGAACCTCCCGTTTCCGACGCTCCACTGCATCAAGCACGACTTGCCCTACTTCCGCGACATCGGCATCTGGGGGTTCTGGACCGAAGGCTCCAACTCCTGGATGACCACGCACCTCAACTACTTCGTGCGCGCGGAGCTCATGTGGGACGCCGATGCGGACGTGGATGCGCTTGTGCATGAGTACTGCCAGCGGTTCTACGGCGACGCCGCGAAACCGGTCGAAGACTACATCTGGACCCTGGAGAAAGCCGTCGACAACACGACGACCCACGAGACCTGGGGCCGTCTCATGCAATGGCGGCTGATCCTGCGTCCGGTGGCGGACAAGCTGGATGCCCTCATGGCGAAGGCGGAACAACTGGCGAGCAACGAGAAGAGCCGCCAACACGTCCACGTGCTGCGACTGACCCACGACCACATGATGGAATTCGTCGCCATGGAAACCGCCGCGGCCGAAGGCCAGTTCGCGGAGGCTGTGCGGCATGCCGACACCATGCTCGCGATGCGCGAAGAGGCGGAGTCCATCAAGCACGGACTGATCCCGTTCTCGTCCGACATCGCGAAGAACCACACGTCTAGCGTCGAGTATCGCCGCGACACTTACCAAACGTTCGCGGACAAGATGAACGGGCCCACCGGCGACCTCGTCGCGCTGCTCCCGCGCGAATGGGAGTTTAAGACCGACCCCGAAGACATGGGCATCCTGTACCGGTGGTACCTGCCCGGTGTAGAGACCGGCTGGAAACCTATCGACACGACGCTCTATTGGGAAGCGCAGGGGTACCAGGACAAGAAGGGCTGGGGGTACTGGGGCAAGGCGTGGTACCGCACCGCGTTCGACGTACCGCCCGCGCCGGAAGGCACCGAATACCGGCTCACCGTCGGCGCGGCCTACAACATTGGCGTCTGGGTCTGGGTCAACGGCGTCCTGCGTCCCTTCGAACTCACCCGCCACTGGCGCCTCGGGTTCCAGGAAGACACGGCCCCCTTCGACGTGGACGTGACCGACCTCATCCGCCCCGGCGAAACCAATCACGTGGCGATCCTCGTCGAAACGGAGATTCCCGGGCGAAATCCACGCGGCGGCCTGCACCGAAGGGTGTTCTTGTGGTCGCCCAGGGGGTAGCGATTCGGCGGCACAGGATGTTGATGGGGGAGGACCAAATCCGAAATTCGAATCTCGAAATCCGAAACAAATTCGAAAGTTCAAAATCAGAAACGGAAGACCACATAAGTAAGCACCCCGAGGATTGCGCCCGAGTCATTCTGAGCGAAGGGAAGAATCTCGCTCGGCGGATGCGACTCAGGTGTTTAGAGATTCTTCGCTTCGCTCAGAATGACTTGGACCGAATCTCGTCGACTTGAATCAGGGGCTTTCTTTGTCCAGTTGGACTGATTGGGCGCGCCTTCTCGCCCGCCAGACCCGGACGATCACGATCAAACCTCCGAGAACACCGAACGCGTAGCTCGCATTATGCGCCCAAAGGGTGGCGGCGAATCGCGGCAGAGTTTCGGTGGGGATCAACTTAAGGTAGAACATCGGAATTGTCAGCACGCCAAGCCTGGACAGTCCAAAGGCGGCAAGACCGGCGACGGTCGCGCAGCAGGCCATCGCGACCAGCAGCTTGCCCACCGCAGGCGCTATATCCCGGGCGGACCGTTTGGGCCGCTTCCCGGCGCGGCAGGCGATGGCGAGCGGGACGCCGAGCAACAGGCCCATCCACCACGTGGCCACGACGCCCCACACGAGTGCGAGTACAACGGGGCTCTCCGACTCCACCATGCGCGGGTGGGCGATGGTGAAGTACTCGACGCAGAGGTGGGCGGTGACGAGATCGTGGAGGATGCGATAGGTGACGGCGGCGGCGACCGCCAACGCGACAATGGCAATGAAATGCAGCGCGGGCAGGAGATCGACCTCGACGAAGATGTCTTCGTACGGCATATCGAATTCGCGTTCGGCCGGCATAGTTTTCGTCTCACGGTTCAGCATCGTCGGTATTTCTCTTAGTGTGCCGTAGCTATTATCATACCACGATTGATTGCGATGTGATTGCGGATTGAAATTAAGATAGATCCCCGCGTTTGCGAGGATTACGGTTGTGGGACAATTCCGCGGCTTTGGCGGCTTGGAAGGGGGACGACGATGTTAAACGTTGCCATGTTGAGCGGGTGGCATGCTCATGCGAAGGGGTATGCGAAACGTCTGCAGGAGATGCCCGAGGTTGCCATTACGGCGGTGTGGGACGAGGTCCTGGGGCGCGGGGCAGCCTGGGCGAAGGAATTGAGCGCGGACTGGGTGCCGGACCTGGCCGGCGTGCTCGCGCGGCAAGACGTGGACGGCGTCGTCATCGACGCGCCGACCAACATGCATGCCGACATCATGGTCGCGGCGGCGGCGGCGGGCAAGCACATCTTCACGGAGAAGGTCATGTGCTTGACGGTGGCCGAGTGTGATCGGGTCATCGCCGCGGTGAATAAAGCGGGGGTGAAATTCTGCATCTCCTTGCCGTTCCGCACGCGGCCTTCGACCTTGTACGCTCATCAGGCGGTGCGCGATGGGTTGCTCGGACAATTGACCTCACTGCGCGTGCGCGAATCGCACGACGCGGGCAGCGCGGGGTGGTTGCCGCCCCACTTCTGGGACCCCGTCGGGACCGGAGGCGGCGCGATGATGGACCTGGGCGCGCATCCCATGTACCTCGCGCGTTGGATCTGCGGCGAGCCTATCAAGATCTCGTCCACGTTTGTGCATGTTACCGGGCACGACGTGGAGGATAATGCGGTATGCACCATCGTGTTCGAAGAAGGGTGCATCGGGGTTGTCGAAACGAGTTTCATGTCGGCCCACGCGTCTTTTTCCATGGAGCTGACCGGCACGGAAGGATCGCTGTTTGTCGGCGGCCCGGACGAGGATCTCGTGCAGATCCGCTCCAACAAACTTGACCCGGACAAGTGGATCACGCCGGGCCGATTGCCGGACGCGTTGCCGCATCCGATCCGCATGTGGGTGGAGGGCATCCTCGAGGGGACGCCGATTGCATTTGGGCTCGAAGAAGGAAGGCAGCTCACGCAGTTGATGGAGTATGCCTATATTGCTCATCGTGAATGGGAGAAGAACGTGATTCCGCCGTTGGAGTAGTTGGAGTTGGGTGTGGGCGATCAGACGGGGGTATCGAGGCTTACGTCGAAGCGGCGGAAGGCCCAGGAGGCCAGGGGGATCATCGCGAACGCTTGCAGGGTGACGAGTATCCAGCCGAATGCGAAGGCGGGGATCATGCTTGGTCCGGTCACGAAGTAGATGATCGCCCCGCCGCCGAAGGCGACAAGGCCCGCGATGGTCACGAGCACGAGTTTGACGAGCATGAAGAGTAACTGCCGTCCGAAGACCTGAAAATCGCCGGGACTGAACGCGACGACCTTCGTTGGCGCGAAGAGGAACAGGGCGTTTTCGATGCCGAAGAGGAGGATGTTGAAGGGCGGCGCGAAGGCGACGGTCAAGGCCAACAGCTCGGGGCGTCCCGCAATCTTCACGGTCACGGCAACCAGCACGATTTGTAGCGTGGAACAGATCAACACCGGCACCGCGATTTGTCCGCAGACCAGCGCCCACGGTTTCACCGGCATCATCTTCAACCAGTCCATCTGTTCGATGTCGGCCCGGAAATCGAAGCGAATCATCATCGAAAGAAACACGGTCAACCAGATGACCATGGCCATGGTCATGGGCCAGATCTTGACGTCGCTTTCGCCCTTGGCCACGGTCGGGATTCCGATGGCGAGGGCGACGAGCAGGAGGATCATCATGAGGCTGCGCGCGTTGCGGACGGCGTTGGTCAATTGCCGCCACGCGACCGGGCCGATGCCGCCCCACCAGGGCAACTGCGGAATCCGGCCCTTCGCCGACGCGGTGGTCGGCGCCATGCCGCTGCGTTGGGCCCGTTGCAACCGCGCGTAGAGCCGTTGACTTACGCCGATGGCGGTCTCCCGGTATTCGGCATCGAGCCAGAGGATGAAGAGAAACAAGGCGCCGTTGATCGCCAGCGCCGCGCCCGACCAGAGCAGCAAATCGGGAAACACTTGCGGCGCCGCGATGGTCTTGGCGAAGGGGCGCAACGGCAGGAACGCGTAGTGGACCAGTGGCGAGTCTTGCGCCTTGGCCAGCCGGTCGCCCCAGGTGCCCATGCCCCGCATAGCGATGAGGGGTCCCAGCGCCGCCGCCAATACCCCCCCGAAGGCGATCAACACGATCATGCGCATCCGCGTGTAGGCGCGCTCCGCCATCATCTGACCCACGAGCAAGAGCGACATGCTGAACAACTGCACGAAGGCCAGCGACAGAAACACGCCCGCAAACGCGGCGAACCACGACGCGGAATAGCGCAGAAAGAGTACGGAGAATATGAATGAGCTAAACGAAACTCCAATGAGCAGACCCAGCACCTTGTACCCGAGCAACTCCCGCCGGCCGAAGGGCCCTGGAAACAGAAACTCGATTTCGCCCGGGCTGAAGTAGATGGCCCGTTCGCCGGCCGAACTGATCAGCGTGAGCAGGCACATGCCGATGATGATCATGGGCATGGTGGTTTCGAGTTGGCTCGGGTCGCCGGTGTGCTCGGAGAACGCGAAGAAAATGCTGGGTCCGAGCCAGGTCCCGAACATGACGAGGCCCATGATAAAGAAGAGCGCGCCTTTCGGCGTCTTGATGCCGCGCACCATTCGCCGTTTCATACCGCGGGATTTCAATGCGAGGAGTTTGTACAGCGCGGGATGAAGCATGGGCTACTCGGGAGCACCCAAGGTCGCGCCGCCTTCGGTGATGCGGAAGAAGACGTCTTCCAGACGCGCGTTGCCGTCGAAATCGCCGAAGGCCGAACGCGCATCCGCGAGCGTGCCGAAGAACATGCGCTTGCCCCGGTGCAGAATGAGGAGATGGGTACACATGTCCTCGACGATCTCGAGGAGGTGCGAACTGATGACCACCGCGGCGCCGTTGGCGACCCGTTCCTCCACCGATTCCCGCATGGTGCGGATGCCCCGCGGGTCGAGGCCGGTGTGGGGTTCATCGAAGAGAATCACGCGCGGGTCGTGGAGATAGGCGCAGCAGATGGCGACCTTCTGGCGCATACCGCGCGACAATTCCGATGCAAGGGTATTGCGCTTGCCTTCCAGCTCGAATCGCTGCAATAACGCGTTGCTGGTTTCTTGCCAGCCGCCAACCCGATACGCGGCAGCCATAAACTCGAGATGTTCCCAAACGGTCAGCGTGTCGAAAAGCTTCGGGTCGTCCGGGACGTACGCCAGCTTCGACTTGGCGGCAATGGGGTCGTTGACGATATCGTGCCCTGCCACCAGGAGACTTCCGCTGGTCGGTGGAATAATCCCGGCGATGCTCCGAAGCGTGGTCGTTTTTCCCGCACCATTAGGACCGACGAGTCCTAGGATTTGTCCCGGCTCAACGGAGAAGGTGAGCGCTTCGACAGCCAACGTCTCGCGATAGATTTTCTGGAATTCAGTAACTTGGATCACAGGCAGATGATTCCGATGCGCGTTGCGCGTGTGGTTGCATATTCCCGTATATAGTGCCAGCACACTGACCCGAAAGACAAACTCGAACGTTTGCACCGGCAGAAGCACGTCACTATAATCGCGACGCAAACTATGACAGCGGGTTGATTTTACCCAAGGCAGGGGAGTCGCATGGCATCAAAGAAGGACCAAGCCAAAACCAATCCCGGTCTCGCCACGATTGTGAAGGTCGTGCGCCGGACGGTCCTGTTCGGGCTGTTTGCGGGTGCGATTACCGCCTTATATTCGCTCACCCTGGACAACGAATACGCGGCCGATAGCGGGCTGCTCGTTGCGCCGTTGCCGCTTGGGCAGGCCGTGTGGAACAGTGAACAAACCGTCGAGGACAGCCCTGCCGCGCGCATCGGATACCTCATGGGCCGCCCGTTGAGTGTGCGCGGCTACGAAATCCTGTTGCGCAACAACGAGATGGTGAAACAGCTTCGCGACCGGCTGACCGCCTTGAACGCGGAACGCAACGATGACGCCGAAGTGCCGCTGGAAGACGTGAGGAAGTCCATGACGCTGCGCACGGAAATCCTCAAACAGACTGCCTACGACGTGGAGTACGTTCCCCTGATCACGCTGTCGTATCGCGCCACCGACCCCGAAATCGCCGCCGCGATGGCCAATGAATGGTCCACACTGGCCATTGACTTGTCTCGGGAAGTCGGCACAAAGGGAAAGACGGGTTCCCTGGACTTCCTGCAAGGCCGGTTCGAGCAGGTGAACGAACAACTCGAAATCATCGAGGCGCTGATTGAGGAGCACGAGGCCCAGTGGGACATCGAGTCCATGACGCTCCGGCTGCAGGAATCGCAGAAAGTAATTACCGAATACGAATTGGATCAAGTGCGCCTGAACACCGACATCGAAAGCCAACAGGCGGAATTGGCCGCGTTGGAGACGGACCTTCAATCGACGAGTGAAAAGACGACCCTCCGCAAAGCGCCTTCCGATGAGGCGTATTGGTTGATGGAGGCTACCGGCAAGGGAAATCCCGATTCATCCGACGTGCTGGAATCAGAAGTCGTCAACCAGATTTTTGTGACCCTGCGCGAGAGAAAGAGCGCGCTCCAATCCATGATATCCGGGCTGATCAAGAAGCAAGAGGCGGGCGCCGTGGCGTTGGAGCGTTTGCAGGCAGAGGCAACTCAGTTACAACAGGATCTTGCGGAACAGAAGCGCGTTCGCGCCGAACTCATGCGCCGCAGGGCCGTCTCCGAGCAACAGTACCAGCGGATCGCGGAGAACCTCGAGGCCGCGCGCGTGGCCGAGGCCGAAACGGAGTCCGACCTGAAAGTGGCATTCAACGCCGTTCCGCCGGAAACCAAAGTCGGCCCTCATCGCAGCGTGATGGTGTTGACGGCTGCGTTCCTCGGCGCACTCGTGGCGCCGATACACTTCTTTGCACTGCTGTCAATACGTCGGCTTGCGGCCTTCCTGGATTCGTCCCTGCCGGAATCGACCGGCAAGACGGCCTGATCCGCGTCGCCGTCGTATCGCGCTAGTGCCGCGCCGGTATAGGGGAGATTCCTGGGCATGACCAGCGGCCGGACCTTGGTTCGAGGGGCCTTTCTTTCCGGGGCCGGCATGATCCTGTCCATGGCGGGGCAATTGGGCGCCGCCGTCATCTTCGGGCGAGTCCTTCCCGAATCCGACATCGGGACCTTCTGGCTCCTCATTCTCAGCAGCGACTGTCTCGTGTTATTGACTACCTTCGGGCTCCACTCCGCCTTGCCCCGCATCCTCGCCGCCGCGCCGGAGGAGGAGCGCCGGACGCTTGGCGCGTCTATCTTGTTGTTTCAAGTTTTCGTCTCAATCGCCATTTGCGCCGCAGTCTTTGTGGCGTGGCTTCTCATTCGCACCCCCTCCGCCGTCTCGGATAACGAGAATTGGATTCGGTTGTTTCCGTTTCTGTGGCTGCTACCGCCGTTCTTCTTTGTCACCACCCAGCGGGACACCGCACTGGCCGCCATGGCCGGCATGAACCGGTTCGCACCACGCGCCGCGGCGCAGGTATGGGGAGCGCTCGTCAACGTGCTTCTCGTTGCCTTGTTTGTTGGCTGGCTGGGCGGCGGACTGCTGACGCTTGCCTTCTGCACGCTGACCGCATACGCCGTCGCTGCCGTGTGGTTGGGGGCGTTTGCCTTTCCCTGGGCATCGTTGCGGCGTAGCGCCCGCGCCTACTTCGAGGCCGTGCGATTCAGCAAGCCGCTGTACGTGAACAATCTGCTTGGTTTTGTGTTTCAACGGTTTGATACAGTCCTCGTTGCCCTACTGCTAACCAACCCCGCGCAAGTGGCCTATTATGAAATGGCCAAGCGCATCCCGCTACTGATCAACCGGGTGCTGATGGCTTCGCTCGTACCATACCTTCCCGGAATCTCTGCCCGTCTTGCCCAAGGCGACCGGGAAGGCGCCTCACGCCTGCTGAACAAGACCATTGGACTGGTCGCGTTCCTGGGTTATTCCTGTGTTTTGGGAATCCTGATCGTACAGCGAGAGCTGATCGTCGCCCTGTTTTCAGAAAAGTACCTTGAATCGGTGCCGGTGCTCTGGCTCCTATTGGCGGGTGGTTGTATCGCGATTCAATCCGGTATATTTGGCCAAACACTGATCGCCGTTGGCCGGCCAGGGTTGGTGACCTTAGCAAACGTGGCATCCGCGATAGTCAGCGTCGTCGCGAATTTCTTCCTGATTCCACGCTATGGTATTCTCGGTGCCGGTTCAGCGTTTCTTGTCACGGTCTGCCTTAGCGCAGGTCTCCAAGCGTTGTTTGTGCATCGGTGCCGTATCGCGCTACGGGTGGCGCAGGCGCTTACTCCTCACGTCATCATGGGGATCAGCGTGCTTTTGACATGGGTTGTGCCAACCACGATTGGCCGCGTCCTTGCACTATTCGTGTTTGGCGCAACGAGTCTGGTCTTTTCGGTGGTCACGGTTGGCCAACTGGTCCAACTTGCGGGTTTCTTGTATCAAAGGAAGGATCGCGCCCCACATGAACGCGGGTAATGACAAATCCGACGCAGGTAGCCTCTGCATGCGGGGCAGGAGCGGCGATGATTCGTAGGATCGTCAAGAAGATTCTGCCAGAGCGTTGGTTAGCGCGGATTCGGGTATTCATGGATGCTCCGCGCTTACTATACGCGATCGATCGGCATTTGCGGTTCTTATCCGAATCGCAACTCAATGACCGTCATAACGATCTGCTTCCGGCGGACCGATATCACGCACCCATCAACCGCCACGAGATGCGCGTGTTTTCGCAGAATGGTGAAGATGGAGTTCTGCTGTATCTATTCTCCACGATCGGGACCACAGACAGACGATTCATCGAATTCGGTGTCAGTGACGGAAAAGAGTGCAACTGCGCCAATCTTGCGATCAATTTTGGCTGGAGCGGACTGATGATGGACGGATCGGAACGAAACGTCTCCGCAGCACGCCGCCACTATCAGGAGCAACTGATTGAAGACGCCGGCAGAGTCCGGATTTCGCAGGCGTTCATTAGCGCTGAAAATGTGAATCAACTCTTTCGAGACCACGGCATCGAAGGCGAGATCGACCTGCTTTCCATCGACATCGATGGGAACGACTATTGGGTGTGGAAGGCCATCGATGCCGTAACCCCCCGGCTGGTCGTAATTGAGTACAATGCGGTTTTCGGTTACGAAAAAGCGGTTACCCTCAGGTACAAAGCCGATTTTGACCGCTTCTGCAGAGGACATGATCCGCTTTGTTTCGGTGCATCACTTGCCGCGCTCCGCAAGCTGGGGGAGGAAAAGGGATACATGCTTGTTGGCTGCGATTCCTTCGGAGTTAATGCATTTTTCGTCCGAAGAGATTGCGCGACCGACGGCTTGGCGCCGATAACGCCGGAGGCCGCATTCTATCCATTTCGAGACCGATTGCACGGTTTAGTTCTGCCTGACTATCTGGAGAGAATTGACACATCGTACTTGGAGACAGTATGAGCGATGGTGTTCACGAGGGGTTGATCGTTGAGTAGGGGAGCAGCCCAGCCGCTGTCGAAGCGAATCATCGGCGGATTTCGTAATGCCGCCAAGTGGGTCGTGAGACCGAAGACGGTTTTCTTGAACGGCTTCTTCACACGTTTCGTAGTTCGACACTATTGCCGGGGTCGCGGGTGCGAGATCGGGCCCGGCGTCAATCCTCAAACCGATTTGCGTCGCACGTTTTATATCGACAAGTACAGGAGGTACGGGAGCTTGCCGATTCTTGTCGATGTTGTCGGTGACGCGTCCAATCTTCCCATTCGGACCGGGGCGTTGGACTACTTGTTTTCGTCTCACGTTTTGGAGCATTGCCCCGATACTATTGCGACCCTCAACGAGTGGACCCGCGTACTTAAATTGGAAGGACTGTTGGTGTTACGGCTGCCTCACAAAGAACGTACATTCGACAAGTTGAGGCCAGTCACGCCGCTGTCGCATCACGTGGACGATTTCAACAACCATGTGGACTATTATGACCAGACGCACATGGAGGAGTTTCTTGAGTTAGCAGTTAAGAATTTTGACTTCAACTGGTTGCCGGCAGCTACGCTCCCCGACGCTTCCATTGACAGGGATTTCATCTTGCGCCACGGCCACATCCATCATCACGTTTGGACTCAGAACGAGATCGTGGACCTTCTGCGGTACCTTGAACTTGAGGTGCTTTTCGTGATGGACCGGCTTCTCGACCGGCAGGACAGCTTTCTCATTGTGTGCCGGAAACGCTAGGAACCGTAACCCCATGGTGATCGGCATCGATGGCCGTGCCGCGAACGAAGCATCCCGTTCAGGGGTTGGCCGGTACTGCTACGAGCTCCTGCAAAGACTGGCACCCTATTCCGGCGATATCGGGTTCCGCATTTATCTTGATCGTACGCCGCAGCCGTTCTTTCCAATCCAAGACGGAAGTGTCGAGATTCGTGTGCTTCCGCGCAAACGAGGTTGGTTGCAACGAGTTCTCGGCCATGAGTTGCGCAGCGATCCGCCGGACGTATTCTTTGCCCCAGTCATGCAAGTGCCGTTTTTTGTTCCTCCGCCGGTTGTGGTGGCCATCCACGACTTGGCCTGTTTCGACTACGGTCGTCAATTTACCTGGAGTACCCGGTACCGGACCCGCATCCTCGCGCGATATGCGGTTCGTCGTGCGCAGCACGTCCTGGCGATCAGTGATTGCACGAAGCACGACCTGATCCGTCGATTCCCGATGCCCTCAGAGCGTGTGACGGTGACGCCGCTCGGCGTCGCGGACGAGTTCAGGAAGACACCATCCCGCGAGCTGATTCAGGAGGTGCGCGATCGACTCGCGCTCCCGGATCGCTACATACTCTACGTGGGCAGACTACAGCCCCGAAAGAATATTGTGCGGTTAATCGACGCATTTGCGGCCCTGCGCCGCGACGCGCCGGATATCGGAGTCAACCTGGTCATCGCGGGCGGCCGAGGATGGATGTACGACGAAATTTATGAGCGCGCCCGCCGTTCGCCCGTTGCGAATTCAATACAGTTTCTGGGCTATGTCGGCGAAATGGATTTGCCTGCGCTTGTGGCGGGGGCCGAGGCTTTTGTCCTGGTATCCCTCTGGGAAGGTTTCGGGATACCGGTGGTCGAAGCCATGGCGAGCGGCACGGCCGTCATCACCTCCAACACTTCGTCACTTCCTGAAGTGGTGGGCGACGCCGGGATCACCGTGGACCCCTATGACGAAAATGCGATCGCGGACGCGTTACGGACGGTGCTGGAGAACGATGAGCTTCGGAGCCGCCTCGAAGCAAAAGGCAGGGAGCGATCCAAACAATTTACCTGGGAGCGCTGCGCGAAGATGACGTTCGATGCGCTCGCTGCGGTTGCCGACACTCGGCATTGATGCAAGAGTCGTTCACTTTTCTCGTAAGTCGTCCAGCGTAATGCCGGCTTTCTCCAGCGCCTCGGGGATCCAGTTCACCGAACCGTGATCGTTCGGGTCCAGAGGGGAACCCTTCAACGCGGTGGCGTGGCGCAGATACTCGACTCCCTCGTCGATGCGGCCATTCATAATGAGCAGTGTGCCCAGTTCGCCGTAGAACCCCCAATTGTCCTGCTCCACCTCTTTGGCGCGTTCCACCGCCTCGAACTGATATTGGAGCGCGAGTTCGAAATAGAAGAAGGGGTACTTCTGGCAATACTTGCTGTAGAACTGCGCGACCTTCATATACAACCAATTCTTATTGCTCGGGCTTGAATTCTCGTCCATGAACGCCTGGAGCCAGTTCTCCTGGGAAGCGGCGAGATCGGGCAGGGTCGGCGCCGTCAAAAAGAGCCCCTGCGCCGCCATGACGCGGGCGATCTCGCGGGCGATGAGGGCGTGTCCGACGAGCGTAGGGTGGACGTTGTCGCCGACCAGGCGCAGGCCCGTCAAGCGATCTTTCGATTCCGCTTCGAACGCCGCTGCTACATCGGCAAGGTATACGCCGCTTCCTTCGTCACGCAGTGCTCGAATGTGCTCGTTCATGACGGGCAGCACCCGTTGGGGGAACGGGTCCAATTCAATGGCGCGCCAGTAGAGTTCGTAGGCCTCGTCCGTCCTGCCAAGGTCGCGACATGTGTAGGCCCGGAGATACGTGAACATGGCGTCTTCGCCGTAGTCTGCCATGACCCGATCGATCACGGCCAAGGCGTCCTCGTTTCGGCCTTCGGCGCGTAACGCCTGGACGCGCGAAAGGTCTTCATAGTACGTCGGATTGTTGACGAATCGATCGATGCGCCGGTAGATGGGCGGCCACTCGGCCAAGTTTGCAGGCGCGGTGCAGAAGATGACGGGCACTGCATGGGACTTCGCCCAATCCGCCACCGCCTTCAGATTGGCCTCATGGGCGGCAATGCGGTCCGCGTACCAGGAAGAAGTCCGGTCGTAGGGGACCACCTGTTCCGGCAGGAAATAATTGGGACTTAGCGGTTCGGGATCCTGGGCGCGCAGCCGTTCCGTCGCGAATCGAACGAGCGCGAGACGGCCGGCTGCCCGCGCGAGTTTCCCCGTCACGGACTGATCCTCGTCGGTTCGGTTCAAGTACTCGTTGTGTCCCGAGAGGACGATCAGTAGGTCGGGGCTCAGTTCTCCGGCGCGTTCGACCATCTTGCGTACGTAGACCGACGACTTGCCGGCATAACCGAGATTGACGACTTCGACCGGTTTTTCGGGACTCGAACGGCGCAGCGCCGATTCGAGCTGCTTCGGGAATCCCAGTTCAGGCCGTGGAAAGCCCGCAGCGGTCGAGCCGCCATAGGTTACGATTCGAAACGACCCCGGCACTTTGGGAGGAACCTCGAATACTTCCACCCGTTCGTGGGCGTTCTCTTCCAGGGGCGCAACCGCCGTGCGCGCGATAAGCTCCATGCCGCCGGCAAGCCCGACCGTAAACGCAATGATTATCGCGCAGTCCCGCAGCGTCCTCTTCCAGGAAAATCTGCGATTCTCCGAGATTAGCTCGTCTGTCATTCCCCACCTCAGCGGATTGACCCAATACCTGCGAGAGTATGCCTTCCCAGCTTATGGCGGCACAAGGCCAGAGAGTTCATCTGGGTCTTGAAACGCGCCGAACACTCGGATAGCCTTAGCGCCTGGCAGACCCAGTACTACGCGAACGCAATCGAAACGAATACGTCCATCATGGCCGCACGCAGCAACTTTTTTCGACAGACGCTACGCGCCACGCTCTTTCCAGAGACAGAGCGCGACCTGTTCGGCCAGCAAATCGTCCTGGTTTCGCTGGTTGTCGTCGCCGTGTGCGCCTTGGGACCTCTGCCCGCGATAATTTTGGTCACCGCTTTGTTCCTGGGCACGCTCTTCGTCTTTGCCCCCTCGCGATGGGCGATCTTGGCATTCATACTCTTTATTGGATTCACGCATCAGATCCACTCCTTCGCGACCGTCAGTGTCGGAGGCGTGCAATGGCATCCCCGTGAGCTACTGTTGTTTGGGCTGCTCGCGCATGGGTTGGTCAAATTGATGCAAGGGCGTGCCCGACCGATCGCCGATCCCATACACTTCTTCGTTCTAGTGCTTGGTTTCTTTCTGGTACACGTCGCTGTGGTCGGAATTTTGCGACAATACGACCTGCATCTCGTCATCGCCGAGATGCGCAATCCGTTTGCGCTGGTGAGCTATTTGGTGCTCGCAATTCTAGCACGAAAGTCCGATCTGACGCTTTTCGTCCGCGCGTTTTTCGTCGCTGCGATGACGGTGGCGACTGTCGCGATCGTGTATTTTCTGTATACCTTCGTGACCAGCAATGTCATCAACGTCCAGAACGTATGGGGCGAATACGTGCCGCGCCGGCTTGCCGGCCGGTTGGTCCAGTCCGTACGCCCCTCGGGTCACGTCTACTACGAAGTTGCGCTGACCGTGCTGGCAAGTTTCGCGATCGGTCGCGGCATATCGAAGCGTCAGCGAGCCCTGTTTTTTGTGTGCATCGCGCTGCTGATCATGGCGATTGCCATCACCTTCATGCGCACCGCGTACGTGTCCGCCTTTGTGTCGCTGGCCATTCTGGCATGGCTGTCCTTGCCCGGTTGGCACACGCGCGCGGCCGTGGGGGGATTGGTTGTGTTCGCGTTCGTCGCGGCCTTGGTGCTGCTGGCGGGACCGGCCGGAGTAATCCTCGCGGACGCGATGCCCGCGCTAGGCACCTCAATTCTTGCGCGCTTTGTCGAAATGAAAGGCGCGTACGAGGTCTTTCGGCAGTATCCCGGTATCGGAGCAGGCATGGGCAGTACCTTCGAGGGGTTCGGTTTGACGTCGAAGACGAGCCAGATCGCCTACGCCCACACGGAGTACCAGACGGTGCACAACACGTGGGTGTACTACCTCTTCAAAGGCGGAGTGTTCGGTGCGCTTCTCCTGCTGCTGGGGTTTGGGGGCATCTTCGTGGAGATGTGCCGCAGAATGACGGCGTTAACCGACCAGTGGGAGCGATACCTGTTGCGAGGCGTCGCAGCGGCCTACTGTGGGCAGATTGTCGCTTGCATTGCGATGCCGCGGCTTCTTTATGCACAAGGGTACGTGTTCGTTGCCATGAGCGCGGCGCTCACGGTACTCCTCACGTATAACGAAGACGAAAAAGCGGTTCCTGAAGCGTCTGGTTCCGCAATCGCGAGCTGAAGATCGACCGCTGGGTGCGCGGTTGCCCCTGATTGCAGCGGGTCTGTACACTATTGGCTCTGTGGCCGCGAGTACGTTTCGGCGGCTTAGCCGATCCTTCCAGTGGGGAAGTTCCAACATGAAGCAGGTTTTGGTGAAGGGCGGCAACGTCCAGATTGAAGAAGTCCCGCCGCCGAGTGTCGCGCCGGGCCATGCGCTGGTTCGCGTGTGCCATTCGGTCATCAGTTCCGGGACCGAATCCGGGTTCGTTTCCGAGGGCGGGACCGCGTCGTTCGTGATGAAGAAGGCCCGCGATCCGCTCAACGTGGAGAAGGTGAAACGCAAGATCGCCAGCGTCGGCATTCGCGGCACGATCGATATCGTCAAGAGCAAGCTCTTCGAGTTCCAGGCCCCCGGCTACAGCACCGCGGGAGTGATCGTCGAGTGCGGCGAGGGGTTGGAAGGATTTCGCGTTGGCGACCGAGTCGCCTGTTCCGGCGTGGGCTACGCCAGCCATGCCGAATACAACCTAGTCCCCCAGCAGTTGTTGACGCCTATCCCGGATGGCGTGGAAACCGAGGAAGCGGCCTTCGTGACCCTCGGCGCCATCGCCATGCAGGGGTGCCGCCAGTTGTTTCCCACCTTCGGCGAGACGTTCATCGTGATGGGACTGGGCCTGCTGGGACAAATCGCCGCGCAGATTCTCCGCGCCGCGGGGTGCCGGGTCATCTGCTCCGATCCCATCGAGGAAAAGCGCGCGCTTGCGCAGGAACTCGGCGCGGACGCCGTGAGCGCGCCGGGCGATCTCGCAGGCGTGGTCAACGAGTGGACGGGCGGCTACGGCGCGGACGGGGTTATTGTGTGCGCTGCGAGCAAGGGGAGCGAAGTCGCCAATTCCGCGCTGGACCTGTGCCGCCAGAAAGGGCGTGTGGCGATTGTCGGCGCGGTGGGCATGCAGTTGGCCCGCGAGTCCATGTACATGAAAGAACTCGATTTCCGCTTGTCCTGCTCCTACGGCCCCGGACGCTATCATCCCGCGTACGAGGAGAAAGGGCTCGACTATCCCATCGGCTACGTCCGCTGGACCGAAGGCCGGAACATGGGCGAGTTCCTGCGCATGATCGCCGAAGGCAAGGTGCGCGTGAAACCGCTGATTTCCGTGCGACAACCCGTGGACGAAGCCGAGACGGCCTACGGCACCATCCTCAACAGAGACTCTAACGCCATTGCGGCCGTGTTGTCCTACGGCGCCGATGAAGCAACGGCTGCCGCGCCGAGCGCACGGAAACTGGCGGTAAAGGCCCACGCGGGCGGCGCGGGTGAGATCGGCGTGGCCGTGATCGGCGCGGGAGGATTCGCCAGCGCGTTTCATCTGCCTAATACGGTGAAGATTCCCGGAGCGCGGCTCGTGGCGGTCGTCAATCGCACCGGAAGCAAGGCCAAACAAGCCGCGGAGAAGCACGGCGCCCAATATTGCACCACCGACGTAAACGAAGTGCTCGCCGATGACAAGGTGAATGCCGTCGTCATTACGACACGCCACAACCTTCATGCGCAGCTCGCCATCCGTGCCGCGGAAGCGGGGAAACACGTCTTCGTGGAAAAGCCGCTCGCCATCACCGTGGAGGATTGCGAAACCGTTTGCGCCGCCGTCGAGAAAGCGGGCGTGCTGTTGTCCGTTGGATTCAACCGGCGCTTCTCCAAGTTCTCCCAGTTGGCGAAAGACGCGTTGAGGCACGTTGCTGGACCCAAGATGATTCTCTACCGCTGCAACGCGGGCGCGTTGCCTCCAGGGCATTGGACCAACGACCCCGTCGAAGGCGGCGGCCGCATCGTGGGCGAGGCGGTGCACTTCTTCGATCTGTGCTGCTGGTTCGCGGACCAGGACCCCGTTGCGATCAAGGCGGACCACCTCGATTCATCCAGCGAAACATTACCGGACAACAACAATCTCTCGACCATCCTCCGTTTCGCGGATGGGTCGCTGGCCACGATCCTGTATTGCTGTCTCGGGCACCCCGGCCTCGACAAAGAGCACATCGAGATTTTCGGAGGCGGGAAAGGTATCGCCATCGACGACTTCCGCGGAATCCGCTACGCAGGGTTCAGCGCGAAGAATCAGAAGCAGACCGGCGAGCACAAGGGCCAGTACGAAGTGTTGGAGAACTGGATCAAGGCCATTCGCGGCGAAGCGGAACTGGGCGTCACTGCGGCCCACGGCTTGCGCGCCACGCGGATCGCGCAGGAAGCCATGCGGCAATGTGCTGCGGCGCAGTCCTGACCCCATGAAGATCTGCATTCTGCAAGTGATCCACACCCCCAACGACAAGCGGGTGTTCCACAAGGAAGCCAAGAGCCTCGTCGCCGCCGGTCACGATGTGCTCTCCATCGTGCCGTCGGCGGAGCCTCTTCCGGAGATGATGGACGGCGTTCGCATCGAAACGACCCCCGTGGCGAAAGGGCTGGTCCGGCGCTTCATCGCGTCGCTGCGCATCGTGCCCCGCGGCATGCGCGCGAAAGCCGATGCGTATCTCTGCGTCGAACCCGAAACGTGGGTGTCCGGTTTGCTGATCAAGTTATTCACTGGGCGCAAGGTCGTCTTCGATCAGCACGAGCACGTACCATCCAAATTCGCCGACAAGTTCCCCGGTCCCCTGCGCGGTTTCGTGCAATGGTTGACGATCCGCGCTATGCGGCTTATGGCGCGGTTCACCGATCGCGTCATCTTGACGAAGAATTGTTTGGAAGAGCCATACGAGGGCCTGCGCGTTCCACGGACGGTGGTCCTGAATACCAATCACCTCCAACCGCCCTGCGCCGAGATTCCCGACGATCTGCTCGAGAAATATGCGAATCGGCCCACCATCATTCACCAGGGACTGTTCGGCGATGTGCGCGGTTCGTATCAGTTGCTGGATGCGGTGAAGACCCTCGTGCGTGAAGTGTCGGACATCAAATGCATTTTGCTCGGGCACTACATCTACGGCGACGAAGCCGCATTCCGCAATGCCGTTACGGACGCGGGACTCGATCCCTACATCGACATGTACGACGAGATCCCTTTCGAGCAGGTGCCGCCCTACATCGCCGCGTCGAAAGTGGGGCTTATCCTCTTTCAACCCGGCCCCATGAACCACACGTTGGCCATGCCGCACAAGATGTTCGATTACATGCGCGAGGGCGTGCCGTTCATCGCGCCGGAATTCGCCATTGAAGTCGCCCACATTATTCGCGAAGCCGACTGCGCGCTTCTGGTGGACGTGTCGAAACCGGAGGCGATTGCCGAGTCGATTCTCCGTTTGTTGCGGGACGAGGGCCTTGCAACGCGACTGGGTGAGAACGGCCGCCGCGCCGTGGAGTCCACGTATAACTGGAACCACGACGAGCGGAAACTGATTGACGTATTCGAGTCGCTGAGCACCGGATGAATATTGCGTGAAGCATGTTGAATGAAAAACGTGCGTTGCCTTGAACCCTTGGGGGCAACCTGCTAGGGTTTATCGCCGACGAGACCACGAACACCTCAACGGGCGGGGGGTAGTATGGAAGGGTTCACCACTGTAGATTTTGTCGTGTTGTTCGCGTATTTCGGGGCAATGGCCATGATGGGGCCTTTGTTTGCGAGTAAATCGCGCACCACCGAAGGGTACTTTCTCGGCGATCGATCCTTTCCCGGCTGGCTGGTCGGGTTCTCCATGTTCGCCACGTCCATCAGTTCCATCACCTTCGTGGCCTATCCCGGCGACGCGTACAAGGCGGCCTGGTACCGCATGACGCCCAACTACGTGCTCCCTTTCGTAGTTCTTTTCGCCGCTTACTTCTTTCTGCCTTTCTTCCGTAAATCGCATGTTACTTCGGCCTACGAATACTTGGAAGAGCGATTCGGGCCCAAGACGCGGCTCTACGCAGCCTGCGCGTTCATCGTTGGACAGGCCATCCGCGTCGCGTTAATCCTGTTCCTCGTGTCGCTCCTCGTCGAGGCGATCCTGGGATGGAACCCGTACGTCTGCATTCTCGTCGGTGGAATCGTTACGTCCTTTTACACGGTGCTCGGCGGAATTCGTGCAGTATTGTGGACCGATTTCATTCAGGCCATGGTGCTCTGGATCGGCGGTCTCATTGCGTTGTTCGTCGTGGTTAACAATGTTCCGGGCGGCGCGGGCGAAATCGTCTCCAAGGCCTGGGGGGAAGACAAGATGAGTCACCACGCGGACATCGTCGCCACCGTCAAGGAAGGCGAGGAGATTCCAGCGGAAACCCTGGCGCTTTTCGAAGACCCGGCCGCGCACGGATACGAACGCGTTACGTTCAAAGAGGATGACGAAGACGCCGGTGACCTCACGGTAATCCGCGAGATTGCCGACCCGCCGCACGTGTTTGCGTTGGTCAAAGAGCAGGTGCCCGTGGGCGATGACCCGGCGGTAACCGAAGAGGTTACGCGCGTTCGGGAGGTCCGTCTCGAGCCGATCAAGTCCCTGCCGACGTCGTTCAAGGATTGGGGAGACAAGACCTTCCTGCTCATTCTGATCATGGGACTCGGCAACTGGCTCTACGAATACAGCGCAAACCAGAACGTCATCCAGCGATATGCCGCTTCCAAGAGCATGAAGCAGGCGCGGGTGGCCATGTTTGTATGCACAGCATTCAGCGTGCCTACCTGGGCGCTGTTCATGCTGCTCGGGACCGGGCTCTACGTGTTCTTCCTGCAGGCGCCTACCGAAACGGCGATGGAAATCTATACCGGCGCGAACGGCGCCAAGGCGGAGTCCATCCTGCCCTACTTTGTCGTGCACTATCTGCCGCGTGGATTGACGGGGCTGGTGATCGCGGCGGTGTTGTCTGCCGCCATGTCGAGCATCTCGTCAAGCATGAACGCCATCTCGGCCGTCGGCGTGGTTGACGTATACCGGCGGCACATGGTCACGACGCGTGACGACGCCCACTACACGTTGGTGGCGAAGCTGATCGGCGTTGCGGTGGCCGTCATCATGATCGTCGGTGCGACGATCCTCATGGCCGTTCAGACGACCACGTTGCAGGACACCGCGACCGTACTGACCGCGCTTACGGCGGGCGGCTTACTCGGGTTTTACATGCTCGGTTTCTTCACCAAGGTTGCTGACGACCGCGCCATGTTGCTCGGCATTTCGTTGACCTTGTGCTTCGTGCTGTATTGCGCCTTGTCCAGTCAGATTGAGGCCATTCCGCAGGTCATTCACAACTACTACGTCGGATTCCTCGGGCACGCTTTGATGTTTGTCATCGGCTATGTGGCGGGCAAATTCATCTTCCGCCGGCGCGATGGCGGGTTGGAGGACTTGACCGTTTACACCGTCACCAAGAATAACAACGCGGAGTAGTCGTGCCGGGCGTGGATGCGATCGAAGCCGCTTTTCGCGACATACACGATCGCATCGCGAGATTTCTAGTTGAGGCAGACGGCTCAGCGTATCGCGAGGACCGGTGGTCCTACGAGAAGGGCTCCGGCGGTGGCATCACGCGCGTGTGGGAAGGCGGTCCGCTGATCGAGAAGGGCGGCGTCAATTTCTCCGCCATCCACGGCGACAGTCTTCCCGCGTCCGCGGCGACGCAATTCAGTATCGCGTCAGATACGCCTTTCGTGGCCACCGGCGTCAGTCTGGTCATTCACCCGTGGAACCCTTACGTTCCCACGATTCATCTGAACGTGCGCTACTTTGAAGCGGGCGAACTGTGGTGGTTCGGCGGCGGCGTCGACCTTACGCCGTATTATCCGGTGCGCGAAGACGTGGTCGCTTTTCATCTTACGCTGAAGGAACTCTGCGATGCCTGCGGTGAAGACTATGTAACGCATAAGAAGGCCTGCGACGAGTACTTCTTTATCCGACACCGGAACGAAACGCGCGGCGTGGGAGGGCTTTTCTTCGATCATCTCCGGCACGACAAGGCGAAGCACTTCGAGTTTGTCCGCGCCCTGGGCAACGCCTTTCCGTCATTGTACCGGCCCCTGATCGAGCGCCATCGCGACGCGCCGTACACGGACGCGCAGCGCTATTTTCAATGCTATCGGCGATCGCGCTATGTGGAGTTCAATCTCGTGTATGACCGGGGTACCCTGTTCGGGTTGCAGTCCGGCGGCCGCATCGAGTCGATTCTCATGTCCATGCCGGCCGTCGCAAATTGGCGGTACGACTGGAGTCCCAAACCGGGCACCCCGGAAGCCGAGTTGACGGAGGTCTACCTCAAGCCGCAGGATTGGCTCGGCGCGTGATCGGGGCTGGCAACGTTGCGCCGGCACGCTCGAGAGTACAATTGAACATCCCCCTTGATCCCCCTTCAAAGGGGGAATCTGCCGTCCCCCGATCGAGGGAACGAAAGACCGCGCTATGACAATTCGTCGCGCGCCGAGCGACCCGAAGAAGAGAGCACGCGGAGCGCGCTCCTCCATTCCCATTTTGAAGACGGTGAACGGGAATCCCGAGATTGCGATCCGCGCTCTTCGCAACGCGGAGCGTGGTGGGCTTTTCCCCCTTTGAAGGGGGATCAAGGGGGATGTTCTTACGCGTTTGGTAGTAGAACCAGACTTGGTCAGAGCATGGAACATCCCGACAGACGATACAGCATTCGCGAGGTCAGCGAATTAACCGATGTGCCGGACTACATCCTGCGCCAGTGGGAAAGGCGCTTTCCTCAGCTCAAACCGAGGCGGGACCGCGCCAAGCGCCGATACTACCTCGCCGGCGACATCGACATCGTGCGGCGCATTAAACAGCTCCTGCGGCACGAGAAGCTTTCCACCGAAGGCGCCCGCGTTCGGCTCGCTCAGGAATTGAAAGGGGAGGGGCGTCCGAAGACGCGCAAGGAGGTGGTCGACCTGCTCGATCGGATGGAGAACCAGATCCGGGCCATGCTGGATTCGCTGGACGAGGTTTGACCGCGTCAGGAGTTTCCGTTGGTGAGGCGCTTTTCGCCCATGGAGATTAGCGTTTCGACGACTTGCCCCATTCGCTGCCGCAAGGCATCTTCCGAAATCCCATTGCCTGAAGGTTCCGGCTCCGGCTTTGGCGGACCTGCCCGTCGTGTGCCGCGCCGCGCGTGTTGAAACGCCTGTTCCACGGCTGCAGCCGCGTCGGTCAGGGTCTCATGAATGTTCTTCGGGCCAGTTACGCATCCGCACGCGTAAACGCCCGGGCGGCTGGTCACGACGCGCGCGCCGTCTTTTTCCGTCGTTCGGACAAACCCGTCCGGCCCGAGACGAACCCCCAGCGCGTCCGATACGGTCGGCATACTCCTTGGCGGTTGCACGGCCGTGGCGACGACCACGAGGTCAAACGGCTCGCTCACAACGGAGCCCGTTCTTCCATCCCGCATGGTCACCAGCAATGCGCCGTCCGAGTCTGGATTGACGGATTCGACGGTCGCATGCACGAGCCGCGTCTTCTCCCGCACCGAACCGGGCAGAAACGACGACGGACCCTTTCCGCTGGACGCCGGCGATTCGTATGCGATGGTCACATGTTCCAGCGCTTGATCCAGCATGCGTTTCGCATGCCGCGCGGTGTAGGTCCACGTGAAGTCCGTGGGATCGGCTATCGCAATCAGCACCCGTTCCGGGTCGCGCTCGTCGGAGGGCCGCTCCACGTACCCGCCCGTCGCGCCGGACGCGGCGAAGAGTCGTTCCAGTTCAAGCGATGTCACCACGTCAGGGTGTTTGCCGTATCCGAACCTTACGAGCGCCTTCTCGCCGTCCAGGTCGAAGCCCGCCGCCAACACGACGCTTCCCACGTCCCGCGTAATCGTCCGCTCCAGTGGCGTGTCGAAACTGATGGCGCTCACGTGGCAATTCTCTACGCAACGCTGACAGGGTATGTAGTTCGGCGGGTCGTTCAAGCAACTGTCGATATCGATGACGAACGAAGACGGCACCGGACTCTTCAGTGGACTGAAGATGGCCTTCCGAAAGGAGAGGCCGGCATCGTATTCATTCGGCCGTACGACCGGACAGACCTGCTTGCAGA